>JAPLWK010000001.1 GCA_026396615.1 candidate division WWE3 bacterium
ACCAGAACATTTTGGGCATCTTCGGTTGTAGTTTTTTTGGATTTATGGAAAGTTTGAAGAAGCATTTTGAAAGTTTAGAGGTTTAGAGCGCAATTGCAAGCTAAAGATGCCATTTCACCCACGCTAAATGAGTATTACACCGATATTCACTGAAGTCGCCACCAGTCGTTATTGTCATGATTTCCCAAAAGTAAACTGTCATGGGGGAATTCTTAATGTTTGGCTGATAATACGCCGGAATTGTAATCCGGATAAAACCAGAAACCATCACTTGAACTCCATTATCAGGACATATTTGCTTCGGATTAACTGACGCGGCGTTGACTCCATTTATTACGCTAACAATAACAATCAACGAGAGCAACGCTGCCAAGAAAGTAGACTGCGTTTTCATTTTTTACCCTCTTAAAATTGCTGAAATTAGACCGAATTTAGGTTAATTAATTATACTACAGGATGTAGGAAATTGCAAATCTATAACTTACGCCCCACCTTTAGATTTTCGTCACTTATAATTTGATCGATAGATATGCTTAAGTCGTAGCCGTTATTCGTTTTTCCCAGACTGGGGCTTTCCAGGAAGCTATCCCAGTTCCACGAATACCTAAAAAATTCGTATTTATGCGGGCTGTAGTGTGTTTCTAGGTTCGGACTTTCCGAATAAAAAGCGCGAGCAACCAAAAAACTTCCCAACTGATTTTCCAGTTTATATTTATCGAGTTCAATAAGCGTTGGTCCCTCTATAGCCTGATACTTAAAGTTCGCCGAGTCTTGTGGTGCTGATGGTGGATTTCCATAATAGCCAATAACTGTTAAATAATCCCGATAACCGGAGCCGTAGGCAGTGTTTCTTCGATGGACTATTAACACATCCTTTCCGGTTTCCAAAAAATTCGATGCCACATACGCATCGGCTAGCTCATTGGTTACCTCCGGTTTATCGCCGGTATAACTAAATACCTTAGACTTTTTGTTATTTATATTTTCGAAAACCTCTACATTTATTGGTTTAGCGCGAGTTATACCTTCTGGATTAGTAGATTTTTCAACTAGTATTGATACTTCTTGAGGTGGCTGATTTCTTCCCTTAAGGTACAGAGTAAAATTGGCCGGTTTTCCGGTAGATAGAACTGCTACTTCTAAATCAGGAGCATTTAATGTGGACGTACCAGTGGATGTTTTAGGGTGCAATTTGGAATTAATCACGAGCGCCAGAACCGTCACTAGCCCCACGGTCACTACGATGATAACTGCTAGTTTTACGTTTTTCATACTTTAAGTATATTACTTACCATATCATAGTAACTATACTATAAATTTTACCACCCAGTAATCGCGCAGATTATCGCGCAACGATTACCGAGCTTTAGATTCTATAATAATGTGAATTAGCATAGGGTTATAATAAAGTTGTTATGAGTAATGACCGTATACAAATAAGACCTAATACCATTGAAGAAGAACTGAATAGGATTCAAGAAACTGTTAGAAAGTTGCCATGGTTCAAAGAGCACGGTTATACCCCCAAACTTCCAAAGAAACTCGAATCTCTTCAGGAAGAATACAAGCCGGAAATATATGCGATAGGCGTTAATATTCTTAAGAAAAATAGAGAGCAAATAGAGGTAGTATTTCCTATCTTTTCTAAACTCGCAACTGCCTGGGCGTTTAAGGTCTTTCCGCATTACGAAATTGTGGTAACCAGGTACGGGATGGGTGGTAGCTATAGTTCCGAAACCGGTAAGATTATAATGAGAGTGGAAGATTCTGGGAAATTTTTAAGATTGCAGCCATATCACACGCCCATTCACGAAATGATTCACATCGGTATAGAGGAAGTGATAGTCAAAAAATACAAACTAACTCAAGAGGAAAAAGAAAGATCAGTTGATCTAATGGCCGTAACATTATTTAAAGACATAATGCCTGATTATAAATTACAATCAATTGGTGATTCTCGAATTGATAGGTTTATAACAGCTGAAACAATTCCTAATCTTCCAGCCGCCATTAATCGTTATGTTAATGAGTATCCACGAAGCCGCAGCAGCTAAGTGCTATACTCCTCATTTAGAAGATGTTTACTCTTAAAGACTTTAGCGTTACCCGTCACGAAGCCAAGCTTACAAATGGAACTCGCGTGGTCCTTTTTGAACGACCGGGAACGCCTGTCGCAATTTCCGCGGCTTTTATTGCCGGCTCTCGGTTTGATCCGCCAGGCAAAGAAGGGTTAGCACATTTCCTGGAGCACATGCTACTCGCTGGGACCAAAAACTTCCCTACAAAAGATAAACTAGCCGCTTACATCGAGGATCTGGGTGGTATCACTAGCGCCTCTACCGGTCATCTAGCTTTGCGGGTAGAAGTTGCAGTTGGAGATCCTATTGATGTTCCGTCGGCTATTAAGGTTTTATCTGAAGAAATAATTAACCCTTTATTTAACGAAAAGGCAATTGAAACGGAACGGGGAGCAATTCTTAGGGAATTGGCTTCTAGTAAAGAAAGCCCTACTAAAGTCTTAAGTAGACTGGCGTATCGCTTGATTTACCAAAAAACTGTTGAAGATCACGACACCCTTGGTTCTGAGGAATCTATTAAAAGTATTACTAAAGATGATATTTTAAATTTCTACAAAGAGCATCTTAATGCGTCATCTTTGGCAATTGTAGTCTCAGGTGGCGTAGACTTGGCAAAATTAACAGAAATACTAGAAAAAGAGCTACCTGTAGCTTCCGGAAGCAGGCCAGAGTTCTCAGCTAATTTACCGATCTTTAGGGAGAAGATAACTGATTTTTCGTATTTTAAAGGTAGTAATTTAAATGTTGAATTTGATTTTAGAACTGTACATCATACTCACCCCGATAGCCGATCGTTATCCATCTTGGGAAGTATCTTGGGCGGCGGCCGTACCAGTGCTCTGGCCAAAAAACTACGTTATGAAAAAGGTTTAGTTTACGGAGTTAGCGCTCGAAATGGCGGTTTTATAGATGGCGGAGACTTTGGTATTTCTACACACGCGTCGAAGGATAATTTGCAGGAAGTTATGGATATTATCGTTACTGAACTTAAACGGATGAAAGACACGGGACCAACTGCTGAGGAATTGCAGCTCGTAAAAAACCGTTTAATTAAATCTAAAAAGATGAGTATGCAAACATCGGGATCTTGGGTCGATTGGCATGAATACCGAACTCTTTATTATCCTGACAGTGTTTGGACAATCGAAGATTATTTTAAAGAGGTCAGTTCGGTTACTTCTGAAGAGGTAAGGGAAGTCGCTAGTAAATATTTAACAAATAATAACTGGTATCTAACTATAACCGGAGACGTTGACGAAGCATTTCTGCAAAGTATCAAAATATCGTTATAAATTCCTTAACGTTCTTGGAATTCTTCCAAAGGTCGGTGTATTTTGGTATCTCCTTTAGACGATCTGAATAGGCTCGAGGACTGCGGCTGTCCAGTAGTCCAGTTCTTTGTTTAATTCAAATTTAAGGCTTGGTTAATGTCTCGACATATCCGGTGCCGCTCCGGACACATTTATTCAGTTTTAGGCTAAACATTTAAAATAATTAAGAATGATCAGTATGATATTATTGGGATGTGAATCTTACGTTTTCCATAAATAAACCGCTGCTTCTGGTCTCCGCTATCTTTAAAAAGACCTCTGGAGTTGAGAACCTAACCTCATTAAAAAACCGTCTGTGGGAAGAACATAAAATTGGCTACCAGTTTCTAAAGGATCCCGATATTTTCGGCATTTTTGCTAGTAGAGACTTCATCAAAGAACTAACCGTAGCTACTACAGATGCTGAAGCGCTAGTAGAAAATGGAGTTACTTCAGAGGAATTTAGAGCCGTTATAACTGAAACGGAGGAGTATAAAAACTGGCTGGAAAAGGAATGGGATCAAAACAAAGCTCGGATTGAACATGAGCTTAAAGGTATTTTAAAAATAGATCCTCCGAATGAAAGTTTTGAGGCTGTAGTGGTTCATCCCAAAATTGGACTGGGTAGGTCTCTTGGAAAAAATAGACTGGCTTGGGGACATAGTGAAGATTGGCCTAGCTACAGCCTAGTATATTTAGCTCACGAAATGCTCCATAGCGTTCTTGGATCTTCTCCGTTAGCTCATGCGATAATAGAGTTAACCACAGATAATGAGTTAAGAATTAGATTGAACGGAAGTGGTGAGTATTTGTATATTGACGAAAAGCCTATTGGGCACGATTTTCTGTTAGAAATTGAAAAATACCTTCTTCCCAGTTGGCGAGAGTTTCTTAAAAGTAGTGAAAATGTAACCGAGTACCTCAAGCGGATGGAAAAAGAAATCCCCACTACCCTCATCAAGAAATCTCGTTGAGAATAGCAGGGACACTAATAGTTACTTAGGATCGCAGTTTTCATCTGGGCTACAGCCATCATCCGGACTGCAACTGGCATCAGGATTGCACGTGTCGTACGGACCACAACCTGGCTCGTCATCGTCTGGACCGCATGCCGGTGCACAAGTCGCAACTCTTCCTACTGTAACCAGATCAATCGTCGCTCCATTCGTATTCATTGTCTCTAACTCCTTTTCTGATGTAATTTAATGACCTACTAAACACAGCGGTTTTTTTACTCTATAAACCTCCTTTCTAAAATTCACCTCTCCACGTGCCAGTATACGGATTATACCCGCATCGTGGTGGCGGTGCGCTAATAAACGATGCCTGCTCGTTTGCAGCTGCATAAGCTAGCGGCCGACAATCGTTACAAACATAGCGATACTCGCAATCTTTGCAAACCAGCACACTATCCTTGGTGCTTTCCCAGACTAACCTTGTCTGGTCAGCGTTCGTGATTTCTTGTAACGAACCTTCGGCAGAAACATCACCAAGAACCTGGTCCCGAGCAAAGACGCAAGGATAAACCTCACCGCTTGGAGTTACTGCTAACTTTCCTTGTAGGCAAGCGTTACCGCTACGATTGTGAAGCAGAATAGCTGATCTAGCCTTAAAGTTAGGGCTGGTTTGCGCGGCATACTCAAGAAACGTGGTTTTGGAAGGTAACAAAGATTTGTCATCTCCTCTTCCAGTTGGTCGGAGAATATCCGGTCTCTTGGTACTAGCTCCCAAGCTCTTAGCCAACGCCACAGTTTCTTTAATCGTGTGCTCGTTTTGCCGCATTACCACGATTCCTACTCTCGTTTGGACCCCAGCTTTGTGCAGAAGGTGCAAGCTTTGTACGGTTCTTGCCTGGCTACCTTTTATTCTAGTGATACCATCGTGAACCGAGGGGTCGCTAGAATATAACGAAGTTGCAACATGTAGACGCAAGTCTTTGACTCGAGCGATAGTGGCTGGTTTTGAGATTAGCAAAGCATTAGTGAACAGCTCTACCATTTCAAAACCCAATTGGACCGCATATTCGGCTAGATCCAAGACCGTTTCGCCCTTAGGACCCTTATAATTAAAGGGTTCGCCACCAATGAACTGACAGCGCCTAAACCCAACTTCGTAGGCCTCTCGGACCAGGCGTAGCCAGTCCAGGTGAGTAAGTTTAGGTAATGCCTTAGTCTTTGGATCGCTGCAGCCAGCATAGCAATGTATGCAGCGTTCATTACAGTCTTCGGTGATCTCAAACCACACAAACTCTGGCCTCGTAGCAACAACTTCTGGTAAGAAGTTGACCCTTGCAGCCTCTGTAACTTCCGCAAGATCCAAAGATACTAACTGAAGCCAGTAAGCCTCGTTTGCGACTTGGTACTGTAAGGTGGCCACCGCCTGTTCGTTGACGGAATATACCTTCTCGGTCCCAGTGTCTAAAATGGCGCCTCTAAGTGCCCCAGTTACCAAGTAAACCCCGTCTCTTAAACGGTATTGCATCTTCTCCTCCTAATTACTCCTTTTATTTATAATTTGAGTTTATTTAGTCCAGAGCGCATTTTAGGCTTAACAACAACAAAAAGCAAACTAAAGATACTACTGTAGGTCGAGAGACGATTTAATAAATTCCGTAACATTCTTGGAATTTTTCCAAAGATCTGTGTATTTTGGTATCTCTTTTTGGTGTTCCGGGTAAGCGCGTGGGCTATTGTTGCCAGTGATAGCCACAAATTCAGGTTGAGAGAGGATTATCACATTAAATATTTCAGAGACGTCCCACAAATTATCCTCGGTGAGCTCTGGAAAGTGTTTAAAGGCGTAGTTAAAGAACATGAAGTGCAGCATTTCGTGAGCCGCCACGTAAATGGCTCCTTCCGGATGATTGTAGAAGAATTGGAAGGTCTTGTTACCTAAAAAACGGGGGTTGCAGTCAAAAATTGATGCAAATCCAACATACTCGCCTTTAGGCCAAAGGTGACTATCAAAAATCTGGTCTATATCTTGATAAAACTCATTGGAAATCGTATCCCACTCAGCCAGAGTTTTCTCCAAAGTAGCTTTAATCTCCTTGTCGTGATCAGCGTAGTAAGTATCGATATATTCTTTACTTGGGTTATTAGCGAGAGAGGCCGAAAATTCCTTAGCGGTCCAATAATCAAGTTCTCTGTTTTCATAAAATTTTAGTTCGGGGTAGAAATTTTTCACAAGCCAATTTTATTTAGCCAAGAAGCTACGGGACTGGTTTTTTTCTTACCTTTTTTCTTTAAGTCTTTAATATCGAAAGACTTCGGAGGCTGAGTGACGGAAGATTTATTTAAAAAGAGGTTGTGGGAGTGTTTTAGTTCCTCTGATGATGTCTTCTTTAGTGCTATCGCCTCTTTTTGTGAACGGCTTAGAAATTCTTGGTCAATTGCTAGGACCTCTTGGTTCACTTTGAGAGCCGTTTCATTTAAGCCCATTAAACGTAGTCCCGCCAGAGTTCGGATTCGCGACAAGGCCACGTAGCCCATGCCCGGCTCAAAGGATTTAGACAAATCAACTTCGGCGGCATCTAAACTCATTCCCTGACTTTTGTGAACCGTGATAGCCCAGGCTAAACGGAGCGGAATCTGATCAATTTCGGCCAGTATTTCGTGTTCGTCTTCGATCCGCCAGCTTTCAGGCACCGCTTCTATCTGCTCGCCGTTTCTGGTTTTAACAACCGGGTAGCCCCCTGCCTCAAACTCTAAAATCGTTCCCAGTGTGCCGTTTACGTAGCCCCGCTCAAAGTTATTCTTTAAAAACATCACAACTGCGCCTTTCTTAAGAACCAAGTCTTCCGGAGCCAAACAGTTTTGTTTTAGAGAATCAACTAACTTCGGTTCGCCACTACTTTGCATTAAAAAATGCTTCGCTTCCCCCCTCAGTTGCGACAATTTTAGGTTATTAATGGCATCCACATCAGCGTTATGAGTATATAGTTTGGTAATCGCAGGATCTTTCATCTCGGCTTGGTAGCGAGGACGTAGTGTTTCAATTGTCTCCTCGTTTACTTTATTATCTCTAATATCGTTAAGTAGGCTGCTATAGGTTTTGTCAGTTTGTCGATACTGGGTTTCCAAATAACAGACTCGCAGATCTGAATCCTCCCAAGACTGGGCTTTAAAAGCGAAAAAGTCAGCTGGGTTGGCGTTCCTACTAACCGGTGGTAACTGAAAAAAGTCACCACAAAGAATTACCTGTAAGCCGCCGAATGATTGTGGACTCGCTCTAAACATCTTCGCCACGCGGTCGACCAAATCCAGTCGGTAGCTGTGGAGCATCGAAATTTCATCGATAATTAAGACTTTCGTCCTGGCAAATCGATCCTGCAGCCGATCCTTAAAAAGCAGTAATCTAATTTCGTCATCGGTCATGCTGTCTTTAATTCCGATCCCAGCCCACGAGTGAATAGTCAGCCCTTCCATATGGGTCGCCGCAATGCCGGTAGAGGCCGTTACGCCAACCGCTACATTGTTCTGTTTTAAATAATCAATGTACTGATTCAGAAGATACGTCTTCCCACTGCCAGCTTTACCGGTTAAAAAGACGTTATCACCGGTCTTGAGAATCTTAAAAGCTTCTTCTTGAGTCATTTAATAAGAGTACCACTTCGCATGTCATTCTGAACTTGATTCAGAATTATGTTTTTTTATCGTAGTTGAAAAATAGGGCGGTGCCACGTTAATTTTTACTGGACTCCGTTCAGAAATGGGCGCTTTTTTGGCAATCCCAAGTCCCGCTGACAGTATAAACTATTGTTTTGACTAAGTGAAAATAGTCATTAGAATCTGCCTATGTTTAAAAAAATCCCAAATGTCCGAAGTGTGGTGGTTTAAAGGCCGTTAAGAAAGGAGTCCGCCGAGGCCAACTGCGGTTCCGTTGTTTGGATTGTAATGGCTGGTTTAGTGTTAATCGTAAGAAGAGGTTAGATGTTGGTAGATTAGTTTTTCTGCATTTAGACGGTTTACCACTTCGGAAGATTGCTGATCTCTTTGGTTTGTCGATTGGTGGTGCCTTTAATAAGGTTAGTAGGTATCTCGCGGCCCTGCCTCATAACGCCGATGTCTCCAGGCACGACGCTTCCAAATACTGTGGCATCTTGGTAGTTGATGGGAAGTTTGTAGCAGTCCGGGGATTTGAGAAAAAGATTCCGGTGCTTTATGGCATTGATTATCTAACTCATGATATTCCGACATATAAACTGCTGCCGTCGGAGAATTACCTAGGCTGTCTGGCGTACTTTAAATCACTGAGGCTTCTAAACTATCCTCTGGTCGCTCTGGTCTCTGACGATAACGAGAACATTAGACTAGCCTGTTTGGCCGTTTACCCCAGAGCGATAGTTCAGATTTGTCAGAACCATTACCTTGAGAATATCCGTCAAACTCTAGGAGTTCGAACTAATCCACAGCATCAATCTTTTGTATCAGCTCTGGAAAACCTGTTTCATCCCAAGAGATCGGAGGACGCTTTAATCGTGTGGCTAAGAATATACTTAAATTCTGCCTAAATAGTAACGATGGTAATAATCAATTGTATCTGGAAATAATGCTTGAGATAAACCGCAGAAAAGAACTGCTCCTGGGGTATTTACGATATAAACACTGCCCGAAAACTACCAACATAATTGAATCATTTAATTCTCATCTAAATGACAGACTGGAGTCTTTAAAGGGGTTTAAGACATATAAAACAGCAGATTTATGGATCAATGGGTACTTCCTAAGACGCAGAACTAAGAAATTCACTGATTGCAAAGGTAAATTTAGGTATTTAAATGGTCAAAAATCACTGGAGAAAACTCTGAAAGACGATGTTGATCTACCGCTGTTTTTCTAATACAAAAGCGCCCGTTTTTGAACGCTTGCATATTTTTACGTGGTGGGACATCATGGTTGATATTACGAATTACTTCATTTCCGGTGACGCTCCGGACACATTTATTCAGTTTTAATAGGCGTCTTCCAGTCTCGGAACTCAAAATAAACTGATAATACTGAAGAGTGACGTTATAGCGTGAGTTCCTTTAAGAAGTCTGGTTTGACATTAGTACTGCGTAACTCACTCTGCGAAACCCACCGAATACCATCCAACTCACCGTTCGAAGTCTTTTGAATGTCCTGAAGGCTTAAATTGATTTCCAGTGCTGCTTGCCAGATCAGTTCAACATATCGCGTATCCTCCTTGTGTAATTCCTGAACAAAGTGAATAGCCTCAATTTTAATTTGAGTGCCTAATTCTTCCTGCAGTTCCCGCTTTAAACAATCTTGCAAACTTGAGTCCTGCGTGTCTAACTTTCCGCCCGGTAAACTCCAGAAATCAGAACCGGTTTTTTTAACAAGCAAAACCCCTTTATTGTTATCAATGATTAATGCTCGGCAAACAATCGTGATATTATTCATAATCTGTTATAACCCACTACGAATAAGCGATAAGTAGAGTGAAACTAGATTATTACGGCTTTTGGCTACTTCTGCTTCCGAAAGTAATTTTCCTGACTTATCTTTGTAAGTTACATAACCGCCTTCTAACGAAAAGGCCACAGGGGCCGAGTATTTTCTACATGTTTCAAAGACCAGATCGTCTCGCTCTTTAAGTATCTCACTAGTGATGCCGCTGATTCCTCCCAAGCGATCATTTTCAAAGGCATCCATTCCGGCGTTATAAATAACTAAATCCGACTTAAATGTTTCAATATAGCCAGGTAGTTTCTTTATCTCGGACAAATACTCGTCAGCTGTCGATACCCGAATGGCGACGTTACCGCTAGCAACGTTGTCAATCGACTGAGTGCCTTTTTGAATAGCATTTTTATAAATACTGATGTTTAAAATATCTTTAGAACTCTTAAGAATAGCCGCCGTACCGTTGCCATAGTGAACGTCGCAATCAAATATCAGAATCTTTTTAGCTAAACATTCATTTTGTAGTTTCTTAGCGGCTATGGCGAGCCCGTTGAAAATGCAAAATCCGGTCCCAAAGTCTGCATGAGCATGATGAAATCCAGATGAAAGGGTCCCACTCACTGAATGTGTTTTTAACGCCTCAACACAAGCGTTGTACAGTCCTCCACAAACAAAACTTTGCGTTTCTAATACTTTACTACTCCAATGAATACCGCTCCCACCAGCCGTATCAGCCGGAGAGCCGGTCATAATAGTGTTTACGTAAGACTCCGTATGAGCTAGGAGAAAATCTTTAGTATTTAGAGGCAGAGGTTCTTTAATAGCGACTTTAATATCTGACGATAACAGTGCCTCGTAAACCCATTTAGATTTAATAGTTGAGTCCAGAAAATAGCGTTTTGTCCAGCTAGCATCAGTGTTTGGCTCAATGTCAGAATATTTTGGTGAATAGAAAATAGTCGTAAGGTTTTTCACAAATTAAAGCCTTGATTATTAATGTAATCCTCTTTCTTTTCGTGGTCCATGGAATTAGCTTCTGGGTGCGATAGATGCGTAATTTCATGTTTTATAGTTCCCACAAAGCCGCCTGGAGCTTTATCGATGTCGATTGGACAGATCGAAATGCAATTATCCTCTGGATGGTACATACCCTGAGGTCCAAATGTTCTAATGTAGCAAGTAATATTGCCTTCTACTTGTGGAAATCCTTTGGCCACTAGTTCTAAAACCTTTTTATTGTTTTCTTTGGATGGCTCGAAATATACGAGGTTATGCTTGCTACAAAACTCGAAAAGACCGGGGAGGTAGTTATCCATCAGATTTTTATTAACTTGTTCCGAATATATAATTTCAACCATACTTCGTTATATATCTTAACACTGAAGACATTACGAATTACTTCAAAATACTAGTCGATTTAGATTGTCAAATAAAAAACCCGGCGATTTGTTGTAGAATCGTCGGGTTTCGAGGCTTAATTAGTCCGATCCCAGTTTTTGTCCCAGTATCTCGGAAAATCATGGTCTGGTTCGGACTTATCCCAGGAATTGGGCCATTGCGTTCTGTCCCAATCATTGTCCCAGCCTCTTTCACTTGTCTGTCCTTGTTGAGCTACTTTACTTTTGAGAGCAGCTACAATTTGACTTCCTGCCTTTTTTTACTCCTTTTTCTTTAGATTAGTCTTGGTATACTTTGTTTTGTTATGACTGTCAAGTTAATTGCTTCAGAAATCGCCAACAAATTCTTTTTTTTAAGTAATCTCTCTAACTGGCATTTTTCTTGCACCCCTTATTTTAACGAGGATTGGCTTTCCCAAACCGGTCCGTTGACACCTAAAGAGCAAGCAGTTCTAAATGATTTTGCCAAAGTTCTAAAAAAACACGGTTTCGAAGATTACATTGGTAAGTACTTTTTTAGTGACGACAGCTCTAACATTTGGGAAACGCTTAAAAAAAATGTCGCTGCCTCCGACTTTAATATAATTGAATCGTGCTTTACTGTTTTTGAGCCGCGTTTTCAGAGGATATGGGTTAGTGATAAGCCAAACTTATTGAAATGGCAACAAAAACTAGACGAGATCCTAAAAAGCGATGTTTTCAAGGAGCCAATTAAAGAATTAACAGTTTTCTTTGGGCATGCCCCACAAGTGGAAGGTACCCGCCTTATTCTTCTTTTAAGCACTCTTAACGGCGGGTGTGGCGGTAGCGCCATGCAAGAACTCGGCTGTGTAATGCTGGAGTGCAGCGCTTTGCCTCTTAATGAAACTAATCGACTACTTCGAATTACACTTCACGAACTAGTACATCTGGTTTTTAGTTATGGGGAGTATAACGAGTTGCTACTGCAACAAGGAAAAACTACGGAATTTAAATCTGTGGAAACAAGATTTAACCGACCGATCCAATCAATTTTAAATGAAGCGGTTCACGCCAGTGTAGTAAATGCTTATTTAGGGGACAAATATTTTCAGGGTGACGTTAAAACCAAGGCTCGTATTTTATTTAATAGCGCCAGTCCTGCAAGTCAATTCGAAAATTATTGGCACTGGGAAGTGTTTATTTCCGCTGAGATGATGAATACTGTAGCTAGCTACATTAAAGGTGGTAAAAGCGTTGACGAGAATTTTATCTTTGAGATTAAGGAAAAACTAAAGCGCTTCCAAAATTAAGATCATCTTGGAAGCGCTAAACTCTAAAGAAGCCCTTGTAACTGTTGTCGAATCTTCCCAATTAGGAATCTCCGGGCGCCACAAAACTCCTTATCTCCGTTAAGTAGCCTCTCTGCCGTACAACCTCCGAAACAGTAACGCCAATATTGACAAGTTTTGCATCTTTCCCGTTGAGCCGCAACTGTTGCTAAAAATCCCTGTCTTTGGGAACTTGCCAGGATCTCGTTTAGGTGACTTTCGTGAATGTTTCCAAAACGAAATTCAGGAAACCCCAGCAGGTTATCACAAGGGTACACATCGCCATTTGATAAAACTGTTAGGTAATCGGCGCAAGAACCGTTAAATCTACACAGTGATGGTTGACCACCTAGAAGTGCCATTACTACGTTCTCCAGTTGCCTAATGTGGATGTTTGGATTGTCTTCCTTCGTCCAAATTAGAAAAACCTCAAACATAAACTCAGCAAACTGCCGCAAGGTGACCTCTTTTGATGAGCCAAGGAAGTCAAAAGAAGTTAATCCCGTTTCTACCAGAAAGTGGTAAATTTCCGAGGCTTGATCGAGACCTGCCGGCGTTACTACCGACAAAGTGCCGAAAGGAACGTTATGCTCCTTTAGGAGTTGCATTCCTTCTAACACCTGCTCAAATGTTTCTTGACCTTCTTTACCAGTTCTCTGTCGATTATGGATACTTTTTGGACCATCTAGGCTTACACCAACGGAAATTCCGTACTCCGCGAAAAGCTGGGCCCAATCTTTATCCAGCAGAGTAGCATTGGTTTGAACTACTTGATGAACTTTGGATGAAATCGTTTGGCCAAAGCTAAAGACATCACGGTAGAAGTCTAAACCAAGCAAGAGGGGTTCCTCACCGTGCCAAATTAGATTAACTCTGGGAAACGATACTTCCGCTGCTTGAGTAATCAGCCTTTTAGCGTCTGAAACACTGAGCAGCTCTGCTGATTGGCCAAAATCCCTTTGATAGCAGTACCCACAGCCGATATTGCAGTCGGTTGTAGCTTTAACAATAAAGCAATACATTTTCTCCTCCAATTTTCCTTTTGTTTATTAGTTTCCGAATTTACTGAAGTCTAGGATGGATTTTAGGCTTAACAACAACAAAAAGCAAACTAAAGTTACTACTGTAAGTCGAGTGCCGATTTAATGAGGCCTTTAACGTCCTTTGAATTTTTCCAGAGGTTTGTGTATTTTTGAATGTCCTTGAGATGGTCCCGGTAAGCTCGAGGACTGCTATTGCCAGTTATAGCCACGAATTCAGGTCGGGAGAGGATTATCACATTGAATATTTCTGATAAATCCCACAAATCGTCCTCAGTAAGTTTAGGAAAGTGTTTAAAGGCGTAATCAAAGAACATGAAGTGCAGCATTTCGTGAGCTGCTACGTAAATGGTCCCCTCTTGATGGTTATAAAAGAATTGGAAGGTCTTGTTGCCTAAAAAGCGAGGGTTGCAGTCAAAAATTGATGCAAAGCCTAGGTATTCTCCTTTGGGCCAAGGATGACGGTCAAATAGCCGGTCCACTGCTTGATAAAACTCCTTGTAAATCTCATCCCATTTAGTCTGAGTTTTCTCTAAAACGGCTTTTATCTCTTGGTCGTGATCAGTGTAGTAGGAATCAACGTATTCCTTAATCTTTTCCGGCCAAAGTTCTTTTTGGGTTTGTTTCAGGGAAGCTAGATCAGGATGACGCTTAATAATAGGTTCGACAAACTCCTTGGCTGTCCAGTAATCCATTTCTTTGTTGAGTTCAAATTTAAGGCTGGGATGGTAATTTATCATTAAAATCTAGACCCGTCCGCTTCTGGCGGACTCGCCAATATTTTTACGTGGTGGGCGAGGTGGGAGTCGAACCCACACACTCTTGCGAGCACAAGGTCCTAAACCTTGCGTGTCTGCCATTTCACCACTCGCCCTAATGTGACGCTATTCTAACACCAGAGTGTCGCCGACTCTAGATTTAGAGGCTTTAATCGCGCCACTAGGAAGCTCGAGGACGCGGTCATACTTGGGATTCCATAAATAGACGCGCCAGGGTTTAAGAATTTCTGTCATAGCGACGATTTGACCACTATCATTCATTATTACTACATCAATCGCCGCTGACAAGCCAAAAGTGTGAATTCCCAACCTAGTCCTAATAAATAGGAATCTTGGTAGTTTTGGGTTGAGTAAACCAAAGGCTCTCTCAATCAAGCCTCTGGCCTCATAGACCTGGTCAGCGACAACAGTGCCGCGAGTTTGGTTGGTTACTTTCATAAATCTTCATTCTTCAAACGACGGCGAAGCACTTTATAATTGGGAAGAAAATTGCTAACTTGCGTCCAAAATTCCGGCGAGTGATTAAATACTTTAAGGTGGCAGAGTTCGTGGATGATTACGTAATCACGAAGTTCGGGGGCTAAAAAAGCAACTTTGTAACTAAAACTAAGAGTTTTACTGTGAGAGCAACTGCCCCAACGAGTCTTCGGATTTCTAATAGCTACCTTGTTAAACACAAACTGATTATTTACATTCAGCTCTGTAAGTCTCGCAATAATTTCTCTTTTAGCGTGGGGCTTCTTGATTCTGTAATCAGACTCTGTTCCAAATGGACTTAGTGACGCCTTCTTTGACAGTTCAGCAAGCTTATCTTCAATGTAACCTTGCCACTGAGCTAAAGCCTGATCGATGACTTTTTGACTGGTTCTCTTAGGGCAGGTAAGTACTATGTCGTCAACTCCGCAAACAGCCAGCCTGATTGAGCGGGAAAAATGATTATGTTTGATTTTTATAATTTTAAGCTGTTCGTTAATTTCAATCTTTATGTCCATAATTTGTTATTATATACGCGTTGACGGTAAATGGAGGGGTCGCATAGTGGTCTAGTGCGGTGGTCTTGAAAACCGCTGTCGCCGCAAGGTGACCGTGAGTTCGAATCTCACCCCCTCCGCCACTCGCCTTCGCTTCGCTACGGCGAAGTTATGTTAGAATCATTACAATGACTACTTTTTATTTTATCCGTCATGGAAATGCTTATGATGCTCATGGTGAGCAGACCCCAGAAAGTCATTTAAACCCCACCGGTATTCGGCAGGCAGAAGTTCTAAAAAGTTATTTGAAAGACGGTCGTTTTGACAGCGTTTTGGTGAGTCCCTTTAATCGCGCCTTAGATACTTGTAAAATCTCTGCTCCAACGTCGTCTCCTAAACCCCAGATCATAAAGGAACTGATTGAAGTTGGTTCTGGTATGTGGCCCGCTCCAACTGACTCCGCTGTACCTCAGGTTTTAGAAGATGAGTTTGATGCCGTTAAAAAAGAGGTTGCAAATTTTTTAAAAGAAGCCGTAGCTAAATACGAGGGGCAAGAAGTTCTAATTTTTACACATGGTAATCGAATTCGGGCTATCATCTCGGTCACTTTAGGACTTGATGCCAGGGCGCAATCGCATTTATACATTGATTTCGTTTCGATCACCAAAATCCGTTACGATAGCTCAGGCTTCCCCACTATTCTCTCGGTATCAGAAACGCCTGGCAAGACCGTCGCTAACTTGATAGAATGAGATTATGACAGAATTAAACGACCAGCTTTTCGCTTCCGAAGTTACTCAAAGCAAAGGTATTACCCTAGTAGATTTTTGGGCCCCTTGGTGTGGCCCCTGCAAAAGGCTTGGGCCTTTATTAGAAGAAATCGCTAAGGAGTATGAACCAACGGTAAAATTTACGAAGTTTAATGTCGATGATGGCCGAAATACCAGCGATAGTTTCGAAATTTTGTCAATTCCGACTGTAATTATTTTTAAAGACGGTGTACCTGGAATGAGAATTGAGGGGGCGATGACTAAAAAAGATTACACTGACGCCTTAGATCAAGCTTTAGGGTCATCTGCTACCAAAGCTAGCGATAATCTTGACGTAAATACTACCATACCTATTATTTTTACCACTTCTACCTGTTCGTGGTGTGCCAAACTTAAAGATTACTTAAAGTCTAGAAATGTTGAGTATAAAGAAATTAACGTTGGTGAAAATGAGGCGGCCGCGACTCAAATGACCGATAAAAGCAATCACATGGGCGTTCCCCAGATGTGGTATAAGGGAGAAGTAATCGTTGGTTACGACGAAGCCCAACTCCAAGAACTCTTCGGTAAATAATTCTCAACTTCAATGATATAATTAGCCCGAGTCACAGGCGCTCGTGGCCTAATGGATAAGGTATCAGCTTCCGAAGCTGGTGATTGTGGGTTCGACTCCCACCGAGCGCACCAGGGCGGTTAGCTCAGTTGGTTAGAGCGTTCGGTTTACATCCGAAAGGTCACAGGTTCGAGTCCTGTACCACCCACCAATTCGACGGAGTGTGGCGCAGTTGGTAGCGCGCGACGTTTGGGACGTCGAGGCCCTGGGTTCGAGCCCCAGCACTCCGACCATTTTACAAAAAAGAAAGCCGTGGAATCTGGGAAGATTTTCCACGGCTGTAACGGCATGTATTTAATTTATGAGTAGTATGGTCCACTAAGTTGTCTTTTAAAGGCCTCCCAGCGCTGACGATGGCGAGAGTGATTATTAATTAAACTTCGTGGCGGTTTTATTCCTAAACTCTTGTAAGCCATTTGAACAAGCGCCTCTGTCAGACCGCCTAAACCAAAGCTGTCTTTAACAAAATTCTCACGGACAGCCACAATCTGACCAGCTCCTTGAGTCCAAGCCGGGGCTTCAGAGGTTGGAACATTCTCCCGCAGGTGGTGACTGCAAAACCTACCTGTATATCCCGAAAAGAGTACAACATCGGAAGAGGCCGGTGCACATGCTTGACCTTTTACGAATGTGAATATCCGAAAGCCACGCTCAGACAAAATTCTGAGGGCTTTTTGACCTAACTCATCATCATTGGCTGCTACGAAGCGCTTACCAGATAATTTTTGATCCATTTCTCTCCTTGAACATTTGTTGATTTGATTTCCCAGCTTGTTGTCACAGTTAGTGGCGACAGGTTGAAAGACCAAAAAACCCGCTTTGGGGCGGGGGTTTTGTTTGTTATTTGTTCTTTGTTGTTTGCCGAAACCCCCGAGACCCTAGTTAAGACGCGTAACCGCGGACTAAATTAAGGCAAGTAATCATTGTAAACTTTGGGGTCGTATTCATGTGCTATACTTTTACCAATATTTATGCCCGATTGTCAAGTACCACCTGCCCAAATCCAATGCCCAAAATGTCACATTTTTAATCCATCGGACGTTTTTTTCTGCGGTCACTGCGGCTACAAGATCAAAGAACCGCCTCTTACTATTTGGGGACAGATTAGGGGGTTTATGCTTGGAGTTTACTAGCACCACCGGCCGGACTGTGGTGGTTGTTTAAGTATCGTCATCATTACGACGTAAGTACCCGTCGAGCTGGCTATATAGCCGGAGCGATCACCGTTGTTTCTTTAGTAATAACGATCTGGTTAACTTATGTAGCTGTTAACTCAATAATGAAATCGATTAGTGACCAGATGAATAGTTATAACCTTAGCGGTTTTTAATGGTTTGCGGTCGGTACCAAACAATAAATACTAAGCCGGCCCCAATAGTAACCAGGGCCGAAACAAATATTGGAGCTGAAGCGGTCAACCTGGCGGCAATATAGCCGGACAGGATCGGCGGGAAGGCCGAGGCGACGGCCGAAATGCTGGTGGAGATTCCAAGAACACTCCCCTGCATCTCCGGCTTTGCAGATTTACTAATCAAACTATTAACCCCAGTCTGAGAAAGACCGTCAAAAAGAGCGAAAATGGGAGTTATTAGAAATAATTGCCAGTGATACTTTGGTAAAAAGTACATCATTATCGCAATTCCGGTGCCAATCAAACTGTATTTTAAAACTATTCGCTCATCAAAGCGCTTAAATATTCGGGGAATTAGTAATATCTGAAAAACAGCAATGCAGACTCCGGCCAGGGCAAAAAAGTCTCCAATGGCGCTTTGAGTAAAATTAAATCGTTGAATAAGAGAAATACTAAAAAAAGTCGTAAAGAATGTAAAACCGCATTGTAGTAAAAAGTATGAAAAGAATAGAACTCGCAAATGTTCCATATTAATGGCTTTAGTTAGATTTTCTAATGATTCTGTAATGCGAATTTTTAGAGCAGTTTTTTTAGCAAATAATGTTTCTTTAAACATATAAATTACCGAAAGCACATTAATCATACTTAAGATAGCGGCTGCTAAAAACGGCACAATTGGGCTAAACCAAGGAATTACTGCTGAATCGGAAAATTTGCCACCAATAAAGGCACCCATAATAAACCCCACGCCAAGGGCTGCCCCCGCTAAGCCAAAATATTTAGAACGTTCCGAAGTTGGTGTTAAATCAGCAATGGCGGCTTGCGCCACAGACACATTACCACCGGTAGTGCCGTCGAAAATTCTAGAAACAAATAATAGCGGGATATTTTTAATCCATAAACCTAGTGCGAATAATAAGTAGGAAATTACAGTGCCAATTAGCGAAATAAGGAGGACTGGTTTGCGGCCAAAGCGATCCGACAATTGCCCGAGTATTGGGGCGGCAATGAATTGAGCGATTGGGTAGGACGCTGCAAGGAGTCCGAGGATTATGTAGCCTTGAGTCAAATGAAAATTACTGGGAAGTATGTAAAATTTAGAGCTTGGGTCGGCCAGGAGAATTGGAATTACTGGAATTAAAATTCCCACCCCCAGCATGTCCACAAAGATAGTTAGATAAATGACCCATAGGGGTCTGTTTCGCAGGTAATTTACCATACTTAATCGGGACTACCGGCGTTCTTGGGGATTGATTTAATTACTTCACCTTGAAGATATAAAGTGCCATCCGCCTTTACGAAGTTAAAACCGGCAGCACAGGGATCGCTCCCAAACCAAGTAAAAGGCGTGACGGCTACGACTCTCGCGTCTGGTAACCAATAATTTACAAACGCTTCTTTGTAGCGGGCGGCGGTGACGGCCTCCGATAGCAGTCCGTTTTGGGAGTATTGAGTGCAGGCTTCCTGACCTTCTTTATGAATCCAACCGGTTTCGGTGATAAAAACAGGTAGTGATCGGCCCACTTGCGACAGTTCCCAACGGTAATTAAGAATACTGTCTCGCCCACCAGCAATAGCCCCGCTAAAATTTGGCTGGGGTAGGCGTGAGTAGCCCAACCGTCTATCTTACTGAAAATATCGGGAACAGCTACTCTCATCTGGGAAATAAATAGGTCTTCACCTATATATGTATTGCCCAAGTTACTTTTAGCCCCTGTCCGGGCACTACTGTTTAGGGCGGCCGGCATTATAAAAAAATCATTCGATTTATCTTTGAAAGCCTTTATTGCTTTGTCTAAAACAACAGCGTATTCACCACCATCTTCATGACCACACCAATAATCTCCTGCATTCACTTCATTGAAAACACTAATATAACGATGACGTGTGGGCCACGATAGACCGCCTAAAGTGTCAGCCAGTTCGCTAAAACCCATTTCATCGGCACTACAGACACCATTATTAAATAATTGGACGATGGGAATTACATGAGCGCTTTTCGCGGCGTCGAATAATCCTTGCCAGTAACCACCATTCCTATCATTAATATTCATTGTTAGAAGAACATAGCCCCAATCTCCGCCGTTACTATTAATTAATTCAGCTGCGGCCGTAATTTGATCGGCGCTATTTTCGACGTACATGCCAAATTTATTATTACCACTACCGCCTGAAAATGATGAACTAGCTACCGGGGCATAATAGATAACCGGTTCCGTAGGGGTAATAATTATCGACGTCACTTTAGGAGTTTTGGCGTTTATCGTGCCAAATGGCGTAGCTGCGTCAGACTTAATTGCGGCCGCTTCAACTGAAGCCGCGAGGACAGCGCTACTTGAGGCGAGAACGCTCTGGACTTCAGCCGCGCGAGCAAGAGGTGACGAGTACAAAACGGAATTAGAAATTAAAAAATTGGCTAAAATAACTGTCACTGCAATCACGCCGGTTATAGCAAAGATTGCGACAGGTGTCACTTTAAAAGACTTTTTTGAAGGCTTAATCACCCAACCAGTGTGCCCAAATTCAGGAGGGTTGTCAACTTTATTTGCGTTGGAGCGGGTGAAGGGAGTCGAACCCTCGTCTAAACTTTGGAAAAGTTTCATTCTAACCGTTGAACTACACCCGCCTACGATGTAATTATAACATCACGATGACTGGATAAGCCTAAGGTTTCGACCGATCGCTGATGCCAGGCATTTTATTTATGTTACTGGATTCCGGCTCAAGGCCGGAATGACAAGGCGGTCTTCGATTTGCATAAGTCTTTCAATTCCGTCACAATTAGAATATAAATGCCTAAAATAAATACTAAATTATATTTAACTTTATTCTTACCAATTGGTTGGCTTTTGATGTCAACGTTGATTTTAATTATTGCCAGTGTTTCGTTACTTCACAAAAAAAGCCCAGCAGCCAAGAGTAACTACTCCTTATATCTATCTCAACCTAGGTCTTCAGCAGTTCTCGGCCAAAGTATTACCGCCGATGACACCCGCCCAGTCATTCTAGACAAGTATTTAACATCTCAAGGAGCCCCCTTAGCGGGTTACGGTAAGACGCTTGTAGATGCTGCCGATAAATACGGTCTAGATTGGCGTCTGGTGGCTGCCATTGCCATGCAAGAAAGCAACGCCGGTAAGGTGATGCCGCGGGACTCCTACAATGCCTGGGGCTGGGCTATTTATACCGGTAAAAACAGCGGGTTTAATTTTGATAGCTGGGAACACGCCATTGAAACAGTTTCTCGCGGCTTGGCCGTTTATCGTGATCGCTACGGTCTTATAACACCGGAAGAGATTATGACGCGGTATAACCCTGATTCTACGGCGGCCGGTGGTTCGTGGGCCCGCGCTGTAAGTTACTTCATGGATCTTTTTGGCAGCTACGGAAACAAGATTTAACTTGCAATTTATCCCAGAATGTGATACTATAAGTAATCCTATTGCGGCGCCGCACGGTGGCTGCGATAGGATACTTTTGTTTCTAAAGGTTATTGTCCAGTATTTCGAAGGCGTCGCTCCTCTTTTTCGTCTAAAATCATTTTGCGAATTCGAATACTTTTTGGCGTTACCTCCATTAATTCATCATTACCAATATATTCCAAAGCAAAATCAAGAGTTACTTCACGCGGCGTATTAAAATGCTCAATGCCACCAGTTCCTTGAGAACGCATATTAGAGAGAGCTTTAGCCTTACAAACGTTCACGGAAATATCATCAGCCCTGGAATTTCGGCCCACAACTTGACCCTTATAAACTGAAACCCCCGGTTGAATAAAAAGCTCTCCCCTGTCCTGAGCGTTCACCATTCCGTATAAATTAGTTAGTCCGGTTTCAAAAGAGACTAACGATCCATGTTCACGAATTTGGACCCGTCCCGGAGCATCTTTAAAATCCACGCATATCTTTAAGATCCGCGCCGCGGATTCCTAGTTTCTGGATGACTGCGCCTGAATATACTTCGGGTACTTCAATATAAACCTGTTCGTAAGGCGTCATTTTTTTACCATCAATCATTTTAATAACCGCCTGAGGCTGAGAAACTTGTAATTCGTATCCTTCGCGACGTAAGCGCTCAATTAAAATGCCTAAATGAAGTTCACCGCGACCCGAGACAGCCCATTCATTAGCATCGCCGTCCTCAATTTTTAAAGCTACATCCGTTTCCAGTTCCTTGTAAAGACGAGCGCGAATTTGACGTGAAGTACTAAATTCGCCTTCGGTACCGGCAACCGGCGAAGTATTAACGCCAAAAGTCATTTTGACGGTTGGTTCTTCGATGTGAAGAAGTGGCAGTGCAATCGGATTATCCAAATCAGTGATCGTTTCTCCAATAGTAATATCGGCAATCCCGGCAATGGCCGCAATGTCACCGGCTTCTACCTCATTAACCTCAACTCTTTCCAAACCAATAAAAGTCATAATTGAGGTCAACTTCGCGCGTTTAACTTCGCCTTCGCGAGTGATATGAGCAACGTCTGATCCGGCTTTAAGCACCCCGTTATAAACCCTACCGGTTGCGATACGGCCTTTAAAAGAGTCGTATGTGAAGGCCGCGGGATCAACTTTTGGAGCGGGCACATGCTTAATAATTTCATCAAAAATCGGTGAAATGTCGGTCATACTAGCCAAATCTGGCTTTAAACCGGCTTTGCCAAGACGAGAGGAGGAATAAATAATCGGAAAGTCTAAAGCGGCATCGCTGGCCCCAAGCTCCATAAATAAATCAAAGGTCTTGTTTAAGCCCTCGTCAATTCTGGCGTTTGGCTTATCGATCTTATTCATAACGACGATGACTTTAAGGCCGAGGTCTAGAGCTTTCTTGAGGACGAATCGAGTTTGGGCCATGGGCCCTTCCTGAGCGTCAACTAATAGTAAACAGCCATCGGCCATTTTAAGCACCCGTTCGACCTCTCCACCAAAATCGGCGTGACCCGGGGTATCAATGATATTAATTTTGGTGCCTTTCCAATCAACGGAAGCATTTTTGGAGAAAATGGTAATGCCACGCTCCTTTTCCAAGTCGTTTGAATCCATAATAAATTCCTGAGCGGCTTGCTCTTTATTTAAATGGGTATTCGATTGGCGCAGTAATGCGTCAACCAAAGTGGTTTTCCCATGGTCTACGTGAGCAATAATAGCAACGTTTCTAATATCCATAAAAAACACGCCCCCCAAGGCGTAAAGGAGATTATACACTAAAAATTTCTGTTTTGCGTAGTCTTATAGAAGACTTTTGAGGTCAATTATGATTTCTGAGACGTGGGTAAGAGGATTAACTTTGAGGTAAGCTTTACGAATGACTCCAGTTGTGTCAATTAAATAGGTGATTCTTAGTGTTCCTTCGTATTCTTTCCCCATAAATTTCTTGCTTCCCCAAGCTTCGTATTTGTTAATAATCTCTTTTGTCTCGTCAGCCAGAAGTGGAAATTTAAGATGATATTTAGCGGCGAATTTTTGATGAGAAGCTATAGAATCTTTAGAAACACCAATGATGACTGCTCCCAGTTTTTCAAGTTCAGTATAACTATCTTGCAAGCTGCAGGCCTCTTTAGTACAACCTGGGGTGTCGTCTTTAGGATAAAAATAGAGGACGACCCATTTGCCTAGGTAGTCAGACAAATTCCTAACTGTTCCAGTTTGATCCGAGGCGCTAAATTGTGGGGCTTTGGTGTTAATTGACAACATAGATATGTATCTATATTGTATCACAGTTGAAAAGTGGCGGAGGGAATGGGAGTCGAACCCATGATCCTCTTGCGAGGAAACGCGCTTTCCAAGCGCGCGCTATAGACCACTAAGCGACCCCTCCAGAACTTAATTGCAATAGCGAGTATATCACCACTGTAGCTGCCATGGCCACGTTGAGGCTCTTACCGGCTCCTAGCATTGGAATTTCTATGGCAGCGTCACATGCCTTTATGACATCTTTACTTAAGCCTTCGGTTTCGTGACCGAGTACAAAGCAAATATTAATTTGTGATTTAGTTGTTATAGATTTAATAAAATTTATATAATTTATACTTTGCGATGACTGCTCGACAGCGACTACAGTAACGCCATCTTTTTTAAGCTTTTCTATTAGGTCAATCGCTGCTTCATCGTGCTCCCAGGCAACGGAGTTAAATGATTCTAAAGCGGTTTTGGCGATTTCTTTGGAAGTTTTTGCGGCTACGTATCTTGGTCTTGCGTCATTATCACTCAAAGGATAGGGCGTGTAACCGGTCAAATAAAGCTTAGTGACAGCTGTGGCGTCTGCCAGTCTAAAAAGCGAACCAACGTTATAGCAACTGCGAACGTTGTCGGCGAGGAGATAAATCTTCATGATTTGGCAGACCAACGACTAAAAACACCGGTAGAAATTAGACGGCCGGTTGAAGTCTCTTTTAGTCCTAACTCGCCGTATTCGGTTTGTCCTTGGAGATTCTTAGTGATCTCGTCTAAAGCATTTTTTAGGCTAACAGCCGGCATGCCGGCGGCGTAAGAGTTGACGATTATAAATAATTGTTTATCGGAAAGTAATTTTGCTGATTCTTTTAGAAGTTCTGGAAAATCAGTGGCAAATTTCCAAGTGCGGCCTTTAGGATCATGGCCAAAAGCCGGTGGATCCATAATAATCCCATCGTACTTTACGCCTCGTATAACTTCGCGACTGACGAACTTTAAAGCGTCATCGAGAATAAGTCGGATTGGGGCGTTTGGTAAGTTCGATAAGATTTCGTTCTCCTTTAACCAGGTCAACGCTGGTTTAGAAGCATCAACGTGAGTAACTTCGGCTCCCAGTGAAGCGGAGACAAGACTCGCCCCACCGGTATAACCAAAAAGATTAAGGATCTTAGCGCCGGACTTTTTGGTCGACAAGCACTTAGCAATAAATTCCCAATTAACCGCTTGTTCCGGAAAAATTCCTAAATGCTTAAATGGTGTGGGTTTAAGCGCAAAATTTAAATTCTGATAGGTTAACGTCCAATTATTTAGGTTAGAATTGAGTTTCCAGACGCGAGAGGTTTCGTCAAAATGAGCATCGACGTGCTCCCAAAGGCTTAAAGATGATTTAGACCAGATCACGGTTGGGTCTGGTCGTGACACAATGAAGCGACCGAAGCGTTCTAAACGATAGCCATCACCAGAGTCCAGTAGTTCATAATCTTTCCAAGTTGTGGGGCATAGCAATTCCATGTGACTATCATATCAAACTGTGCTAGTTTAGAGCCATGACTATTCTCCAAACCATCATCATGGCGATTACCGAAGGCCTCACCGAATTTCTGCCGATCTCTTCGACAGGACATATGATTCTTATTTCAGATCTTCTTAAAATTCAACAAACCGCTTTTGTTAAAGACTTTGAAATTTTTATACAATTAGGCGCGATTTTAGCCGTCGTTGTCTTATACCTGCCTAAATTTATAAAACCATCTAAAGACTGGGTCAAAATAATTGTCGGTTTTATTCCGACCGCCGTGATCGGGTTAATTTTATATAAAATCGTCAAAACGTATTTGCTGGGCAACACATTGATCGTCGCCGTAGCTTTGTTACTTGGTGGTATTGCTTTATTAGTCCTTGAGTGGTGGTTTAAGTCTCGTCAACCGGTAATTAATAGTATTGACGAAGTTAATTATCAAAAATCGGCAACTTTAGGCCTATTTCAAGCTATCTCCATTATTCCTGGCGTTTCCAGATCTGCGGCCACGATTAGCGGAGGAATGATTTTAGGGATGACCCGAAAATTAGCCGTTGAGTTCTCGTTTCTGCTGGCGGTGCCGACAATGATCGCCGCCTCCGGTCTTGACCTGGTTAAATCAGGCTGGCATTTTAGTGGTCGTGAATATTTGTTATTAGGGATAGGGTTTGTGGTTGCTTTTTTGACCGCAATGATCGCCGTCAAAGCTTTCGTAAAGTACGTCGAGAGTCATTCGTTCGTTACATTCGCTATTTACAGAATCGTGTTGGGAGTGGTTGTTTTGTTGTTAGTTCGTTGAAATAGTTACCGTATTAATAATAACGTCCGTCAGAGGCTTGGACTGTGCGCCGTCTGCTCCCATTGTAGTCGGAGTTGCCGCGATTTTACTCAACACATCTTGCCCAGTCGACAAAACCCCAAAAATAGTGTAATTTTTAGGAAGAGGTACGTCTTTCGTCATAATAAAAAACTGACTACCGTTGGTATTTGGGCCGCTGTTGGCCATCGCTAAGGTGCCAACGACATATTCGCGAGTAACTTTTTCATCAGCAAATTTATACCCGGGACCACCGGTGCCATTGCCCACCGGATCGCCACCCTGAATCATAAAGTCGGCAATAATTCGGTGAAATTTAAGACCATTGTAAAAGTTATTAGAGGATAAAAAGACGAAATTGTTAACGGTTAATGGGTCTTCAGAAGCAAAGAGATCGAAAGTCATATCACCGAAAGCTGTTGACATCGTTGCCGTGTACTTTTTAGTTGCGTCAATGATCATAGATGGCACTACGGACCAACTTTTGACGTTGCTGGTTTGAGAGCCTTTGACAGCTGAATCAGAGCCTTGAAGTGTGCCACTACCAGTTGTAAGTAAATCGTCAATACCAGACATAGTTGATTGTTCCTCGGAAATCCTTTGTAGTTTAGCCTCGCTATCTGGGCTTTTTTGGACTTTATAAACTACGAAAAAAACCACTGCCGCCAGTAGAATTATCGATAAGACTAAAAAACCACTTTTAGACATGGTTAGTCATTCTAGCATACAAAGCCACCCCAACGCTAATGGCTAAATTTAGGCTGTCAACGGCCGGAGACTGCGGAATTAACACCGTTTCTCCCAAACTTTGATACTCAGCCCCAAGACCACTGCCCTCATTCCCAAAAACTAACGTGGCCGGGTTTTTAAATTTAACTTTGGGAAGTTCATTTTTGCCGTCAACCATAAAGCTGTATAAAAGATTCTTATTTGATTTTTGATATTCCGCTAGAGAATTATAGTAGCTAAAATTAATTCTAAAAATGGCTCCCAGTGAAGACCGAATTACTTTAGGATCGAAAATATCCACCCCTGGTTTGATTACCGCCAAATTAGTAACTCCAAACCCCAGCATCGTCCGAATAATCGTCCCCAGATTTCCCATGTCCGAGGGATTATCTAAAAGAACATGATCAACATTTCGTTTAATATCCGAGAGATACTTTTTAAACTCTCCGGCGGCATAGCAGTTATCGCTGTTAGATAAATTCCTCAGACGCCCGTCAGACTCCTCAATAGGAATGTGCAAGCGCCCACAAGACTCTGTAATTTCT
This sequence comes from candidate division WWE3 bacterium, assembly GCA_026396615.1. NCBI lineage: Bacteria > candidate division WWE3 > candidate division WWE3 bacterium. The sequence continues at coordinate 27,282 of JAPLWK010000001.1, forward strand.
TTTAATCCCCTATTTTTATAACCCTTGGAACTAACATAGACCCGGCGCAAATCCTGCGGCCGGGCCCGAATAAGTTCGATTGTTGGAAATACTCCCACCGCATAGGAGACCTCGTCAGTTTTTTTGTAGTTCATGAACTATTTAATTTAAACAAAAGTACTCTTAATAAGCGCTATTCCAACGATAAATCCACAAACAGCTATCCCAATAACAATGCCGTATAGAATGCTCATGTTATCGACATTTTTATTCAAGCTACTTGGTAGAGTTAGCTTGTATGATTTTGATTTGGCAGTCTTTTTTTTCAATCAAATCACCTCAATTCCACATGTCATTCCGGCCCCATTATTAACTTTCAAGCCCGGAATGACAGTTGTTCGTTAGTAACCTTTGACGCTACAACCAGGGTTAATGACCCAATCAACGTCAGTGCTAGACCACCAGCCATTAGTTTCATTAAGTTATCAGTTCTGGTTTCGATCTCTTTTAAAGAGCGGCCGATGATTACAAACCCACTGCTACTTTGTCCTTTATAATATTTAACCACAATCGCCATTCGGACTTTTGGTAGCGGTTGCCAAGTAACTCGGTCATCTGCGTGAGATTTAGCAAAGCTCAAAACGCCGCTGGGAACGACAGGAGATTTTCCACTGACAGTAATAGACGAGGCAAGCACTTTTCCGGATTCATCCGTGATTATTAAAAACGGCGTTAGACTTTGAGCAACGTCTATTTTCTGAGCTTGATCGTAACTGGCTGGATCCGCGCCTTGAGCTATTAGTCCGGCAATGTCTTGAGAGAGTTGAACCTGAGGATCGTTAGCTGATTGCCGAAAGTTCTGTTGCACCGAGCAATAAGCTCCCACAATCGCCGCCGTGGCCACAAATGCCAACGGCACCCAAGAAATAACGCTTTCGAGAATTAACTTTTTGTGAATTTTGAAATTTAATTTCATGTACTAAATATATAACAACAGATTTGATAATTACACAAGGCTTTTCTCGAGAAAAACCTAAGTTTATTTTCAGCAGATTCTAAGCTAAAAAGCTATAATTATGGTAGTTATGAAGATTCTGCTAGTCGAGGATGAACATAAGATTGCTCAGGCCATTAAGAAAGGTTTAGAGCAGGAAAAATATGTGGTCACTATCGCCTACGATGGCGAAGAGGGGCTGGACTTGGTGTTATCGGAGAACTTCGACTTGATTATTTTGGATCGACTGCTCCCTAAAGTTGACGGTCTGGATATTTGTAAGCAAGCGCGGTCTAAAGGTATTCATATGCCAATTTTAATGCTCACCGCTCGCGGTCAAACCCATGAAAAAGTGGAAGGTTTAAACTCCGGAGCGGATGATTATTTAACCAAGCCGTTTAATTTGAATGAATTACTGCTGCGTGTAAAAGGGATGCTGAAGCGTAAGATGTGGTACCAGTCGTCAGCAGAGATTGAGCCTTCTTACCGCTTTGGGAACAACATAGTGAATTTTGAAAATCTAAGTTGTATCAGCGGTTCAAAAAACTTTGTACTAACACAACGAGAAGCAATGGTTTTAAAATACTTAATTGAGAGGAAGGGGAAAATAGTTTCCCGTAAAGAATTGCTAGAAAATGTCTGGCATCTAAGTTCGGAGGTCGAAACAAGAACAATAGATAATTTTATTTCACGCTTAAGAAAATATTTTGAACCTGATCCGGAACACCCAATCTATATTAAAAGTATTAGAAGCGCGGGATACACATTCAATGATGAAATAAAGAATAGTATTCCGCCCTCTCTATAATAATTAACTCAAACCGCACATTCCGTTTGCACAGCCGCCGTATGAAGGAACACCGCAAC
>JAPLWK010000002.1 GCA_026396615.1 candidate division WWE3 bacterium
CATTTTATCAGCCACGCAAGATTCGTAAGCTTTTCCTAGTGATTCAACATTAGCCACAGCTCTGGCGTCCGTAGCACTTTGAATCTTAGCTGCAGGATTAATGGCTGCAATAGCTACTACACCAAGAATGGCGATAAGAGCGATAACAACGAGTAACTCGACTAAGGTGAAACCACCTTCTTTTATTTTAATTTGAGTCATTATTTCACCCCCTTAGTAATTTTCATATTTCAATTAACTACTATAAATATGCGTTGTTTATAAACCACTGTCAAGAGGGACGGATCTTGAAGTATAGTTGGAGTAAAAAGTCGCTCCATAGTAGTGCGATAGGGATAGCTAAGACCAAAAATGGCCCGAAGTGAATCGTACTCTTGAGTCCCTTTTTCTTAAATAGCATGAGAACAAGCGACACTAAAGCCCCAGTCACAAAAGCAATCATAATGGCGACAGCAATTTTAGGCCAGCCACAGAGCAGTCCCATTAAAAAAGCAAACTTAACGTCACCAAGACCCATTCCACGACCGCGGGTGACGAGTACAAGGAGCAAGAAAAAGGCGACAGCGAGAATGGCGCCACCCAAATCCCAAGCGAGCGGTATTAAATAGTAGTTTTTAAGATGAAAATCTAAGAAGCCGGTTTGAATTAAATACTTTCCCAGTTTATTAGCAGGGTCTAGAAGATTTGACCGCAACAACCAATAACCGGAAGCGGCGTCCCAGATTTTATAAATGACAGTGAGAGCCACCCCCCAGATTAACGAGACATCAGGAATGATGCCGTCGCGCAGATCGGCAAAAAAAATCGCGATCAAAGTTAAGCTGATTAACAAAGCTAAAATAAAACTTACAAATCTTATAAAATCTACTGGTGCTATAAAAATAGGCAAAGCGGTCTTAAAGAAATAAAAATACAGAGAACCAAAGGTTAAAGCGGTTGCCAGCTCAACACCGGGATAAAAAGCCGACAGAGAATGACCGCAATGCCGACATTTTCCTTTCTGAACAAGCCACGATATTAAAGGAATATTTTCACGCCAAGACAAAAGGTGATTGCAAAAATCGCAGTGTGATCGGCCTTTTGTGACCTTTTCAGATCGAACATAACGAGTTACAAAGGCGCCAACAAAAGAACCGAGACAAAGACCGAGGATAGAAACAAAGACCAGCGACAGAATCCACGGGAGCAAATTAATTAAAAAGGACATTATGAGTAGAGTAGAGGACGTTAATAATTAAATCAAGATGTTTGTTTTTTTACGTGATCGGATCGAGGACGACCCATGGGTCGTCCCTACAAAATCTAGAAGGAGATCACCTCAAGTTGACTGCGAATGACACGTCTTCGACTCCGCCCTTCAGCTGACCTCCTTTAAATCTGTAGGGACGACCCATGGGTCGTCCTCGATCAATTTCAAAATAAATGTGTAATATTAATATATGCATTATTTTGATCGACGTAACCCACGTCTCAAAAAACACGATTATAGATCACCCACAGATTATTTCGTGACAATATGTACACACGAACGTAGATTTATTTTTGGTGAAATTGTAAATTTTAACCCAGACGTTATTTTAGGAGAGGCATTGATTCCGGACCCAAGAATTGAAACCGAAAGTAATCATGAATTTAACATTAATGCTGCTCTAAAGGCATTCCCGGATGTTATTACCAAATATCATCCAGGTGATATGAAATTAAGCGCGTTCGGAAAAATAGTTGATGAAGTGTGGAAAGAATTACCAAAACATTTTCAGGTTTACCTTACGGCCTATCAAATAATGCCAAACCACCTGCATTTAACACTCACCCTTGAGAACCTGATCGAGGATGACGCCTGCGTCATCCCTACAAGATCGGAAGGAGGTGACCTTCAGTTCTGCGATGCTGCTCAGGAGGCCTCCTACCAAACTGTAGGGACGGGGCATGCCCCGTCCTCGTCCAAACAGACCTCATTGGGAAATGTAATCGGATCGTTTAAATCTGAAATTTCCAAACGTATACATGAACAAACAGGAAACGACCAAACGATTTGGCAAACCGGTTATTACGACCACATTATTAGAAGTTACGACGATTACAAACGGATTCGAAATTACATCGTTCTTAATCCCAAGATTTGGTTTCGGGATCGGAATAATCCCAACAATTTTAATCTTTAATCGAGGACGAGGCATGCCCCGTCCCTACAGAATGAAAGGAGGTTTCTAAAAGAATCCACTAAACCAAAATCCCCCGAATTTCTTCGAGGGATTTTCTTAATGTTCTAGAACACTAAGTCTTTATACAGGATCGCCAAGCAGCGTTAAGCCCGGATAAGAGCCCACCTCGTACCAACCCGCGGAATTACCACCATCATTGGCCTCTTTCGCTTGATAATCAGCCGACTCAAAGTGACAATTCAATTCGTAGCCATCACTCACAGTACTCGCGAAACGGTAGTGATAGGTAGCATTGTTAATCGGGTCAATTGGGAGTACCGGCAAGTATTTTCCCAAGCCCGGAGCTTTAACCACGGTGTAACCCAGCCAACCAGTACCATCAACCAATCGAGTCGCCCCGCTGGTATTACTGTCGACCTCGGTAATCGCAATCAAAGAAATAGAGCTATCGGCAATACTTAGATCAATCGCTTTGCGAATGGATTCCAAATCGGAAATCCGGGCCGCGTCATGACCCTTCTTAATCATTTCCAAAGGATTGATAGCCACTAATGCTACCGCCGCCAAAATACCGATGATCGCGATGACCACCAATAATTCTACTAAAGTGAAACCGGAATTTTTTTTATTTGTAGTCATGTTTTCACCTCCTTCGTAATAATTAATTTAGGCAATAAAAACCCTCAAAACTCATTAATCCTTTACTATTATATATAGTATGCGGATCTTCTTGATAATATTTGGAAATTGGTTTAAAGCAACGAGCGCTGCCGCTGGCTTCAGCTGAGAGGTGAGTTAAGGTCGCTTTGTCGATCATTTGACGATCGCGTTCGAGAGGATTAAATAAAGAATAAATAAATAAAAAAGAAACTACGATAATTAATAATCCAATAACAAATTGCAAAGATCGATTAGGCATAAGATAACTAAACTTTAGAACGAAGTTGTTAACTTGTAAATAGGGGTAATAATGCTAAAAATTAAAACACCAACGCCGGCCCCCAAAATGACCATAATTAAAGGCTCCATAGCCGAAGAAAGGTTCTTAACGGCGAAATCAGTCTCACTTTCAAAGTAAGCGGCTATATCAAGTAACACCTTGTCGATCTTGCCGGTTTCCTCGCCGACTTGTAACATTTGCGAAACCAATTTAGGGTAATTGGAGTCACTAGCGATAATTTGGGAGAGGGGCATGCCGCGACCAACGCTGCCAATAGATTTATCAATCGTATCTCTTAATAAAGTGTTGCTCAGGGAATCTTTGGTGATCTTTAGGGAATCAATGATAGGAACGCCGCTGCCGATTAGGACCCCCAAATTTCGAGTAAACTGAGCCAACTGGGACATTTTAACGATTGAGCCAAAGATCGGCAGTTTAAAAATCAGGACGTCCAAAAAATGTTTACCAAAAGGCGTTTTTTTAAAGGCCCGAAAGCCATAAGCAAAAGCACCACCGGCAATAATAATTGCCCACCAATAACCAGCCACAAAGTGTGACGCCCCGAACATAATTTTAGTAGTGATTGGTAGATCAACGTTCATGCTGGTAAACATTTCGCCAAGCTTAGGCATCACGAAAATCATCATCACCCCAACCACGCCGGTCATCATAACCATAATGACGATGGGGTAAATCATGGCCCCAGTGAGTTTGCCTTTAAACTCACGCGATTTTTCCAAGTTGACGGAAAGACGATCCAGCACTTTGTCTAAAGTCCCGGAAACCTCGCCGGCCCGCAGCAAACTTAAATATAGTTTGTCAAAAGAAGTTGGGTATTTTTCGAGGGCCTTTGAAAGCTGGGAACCGCCTTCAATATCTCGGACCACTGAATCGAGTAACTCTTTAAAATATTTGGAAGAGGTTTGGCCTTGCAGCGTTCGAATGGCGGAAACAAGCGGGAGGCCGGAGCTAATCATGGTATTTAATTGCCGCGTAAAATTGTAGATATCCTTACCGGAGGCTTTATTAAAAAATTTATTGGCAAACTTAAAAATATCGTCGGCCTCCTTCTTTTCGGTCATAGAGATGATGAGCAGCCCCTGGTTACGCAGGAGCGTGAGAGCCGACGGTTGTGAGTTAGCCTCAACCAAGCCTTTGCGTTCGTGACCAGAAGATATTTCCCGGGCTTTGTAGGTATATAGAGCCATAAATAATATGTCATTCCGGCCCCGGAGCCGGAATCCAGTAACTAAAAAACTGGATCGTAGTTATTTGCTATTGGTTATTTATTAATGACTATTTATTTGAGGTTAAATGACCAATTCAATAATAAATAATCAATAGTCAATCACCAATAACCAATAAGTACGGTTAGATCGTTTACTGGATTCCGGGTCAAGCCCGGAATGACAAGCTAACCCAAAGCAAGTCTCCGAACTTCATCCGGCATCAAAGTATGCTGAATCGCCTCATCAATGCTAATTGTGCCTTTTTTAACAAGAGATGCTAAAGACCGTTCCAAAGTAATCATGCCTAGATCGTAGCTCGTCGCCACGACGTTATTAATTTGGAAGGTTTTTCCCTCACGAATCAAATTACGGATGGCATCATTGTTAATTAAAACCTCGCAAGCGGCGATCCTGCCCCCGCCAATTTTGGGAACCAGACGCTGAGAAATCACTCCCTCTAATATTGACGCCAATTGTGATCGCACTTGTGTCTGCTGGTTTTCCGGAAAAACGTCAATCATGCGATCAATTGATTGAGCGGCAGAATTCGTATGTAAAGTAGCGAGGACGAGATGGCCCGTTTCGGCAACGGTGATCGCGGCCGCGATTGTCTCAAAATCGCGCATCTCACCAACCAGAACTACTTCGGGATCCTCTCGCAGAACGCTGCGAAGTGCTGTTTCCCAGGATAAAGTATCTTTATACATTTCTCGCTGCGCAATTAAGGCTTTTTTGGGCGTAAAGACGTACTCGATAGGGTCTTCAATAGTCACAATGTGGCAAGCCCGAGTACTATTTATAGAGTCAATAATTGAGGCTAAGGTGGTCGACTTACCCTGACCGGTGGGACCGGTGATTAAAACCAGGCCTTGCGGTAACTTACCAAAATCATACAAAACCTGCGGTAGCATTAATTCCTCGATGGTGGGAATTATCGCCGGAATATACCGAATCGCCGCTGCCGGCAGCCCTTGTTGAGTAAAAGCATTAATGCGAAAGCGGGCATTACTCGGCAGACTATACGAAAAATCAATTTCTTTATTTAATTCATAAATGCTTTTTTGAGAAGCACTCATGGCGGAAATACTAGCGTCATAAACGTCTTCGCGAGTTAACGGCGCTAAATTTGGTAAAGATTGCAAGGTGCTATCAATTCTGACTAACGGCGGAGAACCCACGGTTAAGTGCAGGTCTGAAGCTTTTAGATCGACTACTTTTTGTAATAATGAGTCAAGTAACATACTAACTCCTAGCCACTCTCCATACTTCCTCCATCGTTGTCGTGCCCTCAAGTACCTTCATAAACCCATCTTGAATCAAGGTTACCATACCCTCGGAAACAGCGACTTTTTCGATCTCCGTACAAAAATGCCGCCTCGGCCATGGTAGCCGCTATGATCACATTTATCGCAACCAACCGCCTTGTAAACCATAACCTGCGAATTAGCTTCTCCTTTATATAAAGGGCCGAGAGAATTTTTTATCTCCGTGGCTACATCCGGTAGAGCCGCTTCGGAGGCTTTGCAGTATTGGCAGAGGTTACGAACTAAGCGCTGGGCCACCACCACATTAATAGTGGAAGCCAGCAAAAAGTTTTCAACCCCCATATCTAGTAACCTTGGAATGGCGCCTGATGCGGAATTAGTGTGAAGAGTTGATAAGACTAAGTGACCGGTAAGCGCGGCGTTGACCGCCAGTCCGGCCGTTTCGCCATCGCGAATTTCTCCCACCATAATTACATTGGGATCTTGTCGCAATATAGAGCGGAGAACCGAGGCGAAGGAGAGCCCGATGCTGGAATTGATCTGGACTTGATTAACCCCGGGAAGTCGAATTTCGACCGGGTCCTCTAAAGTGACGATGTTAACGCGGACCGTATTAAGCTTAGTTAAACAGGCCGCTAAAGTGACTGTTTTGCCGGAGCCGGTAGGGCCGGTGACCAAAATAATGCCATTAGACTTTAAAAGTGCCTCTTGTAGGCTTCGTAGAGCGTTACCGCGAACCCCTAAATCTTGCAAAGTGAGGACGGTACTTTCTTCTTTTAATAACCGAATGACGATCTTTTCGCCAATGGCCGTTGGCAAGGTAGAAATACGCAAATCAGTTTCGGAAGTGCCAACTTGGACCTTAAAACGACCGTCTTGCGGTAGCCGGTGCTCATCAATTTTAAGATTCGCTAAAATTTTAATGCGGGCCACCAAAGAGTTATGAACTTTTTTAGGAATCGATAGTTTTTCTTGTAAAACACCGTCAATCCGATAACGAACACGGGTCCGCTCTTCTTCCGGCTCAATGTGAATATCAGAAGCGCGGGCTTTAACCGCATATTCAAGGATTGTAGAGACGATACGGGCGACAGGGGCATCCCGCACCACCTCTTCAACCTTGTTAATGTCACTCAAATTCTCAGAAATTTTGGTGGCCATGCCCGATTCCTCCAGCACAGCCGTGACGTCTTTACTAATGCTTTTGCCATACTGCTCATTGATGGCGCGAGTTACATCAACCACATCACCAATAAAAGCTGTTACCGTGCGATTAGTTTGGCGTTCTAAAAAGTCAATAATTTGCAGATCCAACGGATCAACCATGACGAGCTTTAAAGTTGAATCAGTGGCTTCGAAGGGGAACAAAGTGTATTTCTTGGCCACACTTTCAGCCACAAGATCTAAAACATTGCTGGGAATTTGAGCGTCACTGATTTCATGATAGGGAATTTTATAAAGCTCGCCTTGAGCCATGGCAATATCACGAGTCGACACTAATTTCCGGTCTTTAATAATAGTTTGAGCGTCCCGGCCGCTGTTGGCTACTTCAAGCTTAATTGAAGCCAGTTGATCGGTGGTAAGAAGATCTTTGGCGAAAAGAACGTCCGAAATATCTCTCTGGGCAGACAGATCCATGATCTAATCTTACGTTAAGAACAGAAAATTTCAATAACGTCATTCCGGGACAAGACCTGGAATCCAGCCACAAACAATTAATTTGAAATTTAAAATTTAAAATTTGAAAACAATTTTAAACATTTCAAATTTAAATTTACAAACTTTGATTTCAAATTTCAAATTGAAAATTAGCTTTTATGTTTAATAGACGTATATACTGGATAAGATATGATCAAAACTGTTAGCTTTATTACCACCCTCATCACCGGCTCAACCATCGTTGATCGCGTCACTAAAGCGCGTGCGCTAACCGCAGAAATCTTGGCTGATCAAAATCCCAAATACGACCTCTTCGTCATTGATTCCCATAAAATCATGGACGAAGACGATAAAAAGAGTGTTGGGATCGCAAGGTCGCGAGAACTAATTGATTTTCTAAAAACCAAGCCTTTTAGCCATTCGGCCAAAGTCGGCCTAATTTTGGAAACGCATTTTCTAACCCCGGAAGCCTTAAATAGTCTGCTAAAGACTCTAGAGGAGCCGCCAAGCAACTCCTATTTAATTCTAACGGCTGATAAAAAGACTAGTTTGTTACCAACTATTATTTCCCGTTGTCACCTTGTTAATTTAGGCGACAGAATCCCTAAAGAGCAGACAGAGACCACGAATATCACTGCGATGCTAAAGGCTAAAGGCGATTGGGTAGACTGGGTTAACGAGCATAAAGAAGAGCTGACTGACCGCGCCAAAATGGCTGATTATATGGCTGGTTGGGAAGGCGAACTGCGCGGCGCTTTGCTAAAAGACGACACTTCAAAAAAGACCGTCATTAGCGCTTTAGAGAAGCTGTGGGTCGCCAAAAGCCTTATTTTGACCACTAACGTTAGCGTTCGCCTGGCAGTTGAAGAGTTTGTCCTCTCACTGTAGAATGCAGCCATAGTGCTGTCTGACCCCCATTACCTAAAGGCTGCTAATAAACTCAAAGACGAGCGTCATTTGGAAATTCAGGTGGTAAGCATCATCGAAGAAGCCGGTGGCGATTTAATTGTCTATTTAAAACAGGTCAAAGAAAATAAAAATGATACTAAGTCCGGTTTAAAAAGCTTTAAAGATGACTTAGAGGCTACTTTAGGGCGACATTTGACCCTCCAAATAATTGGCAGTCGCGAGGTGGCGGCTCTCCTCGGCGGAGTAGGGCGCTGTGACAGGGAACTCTGCTGTCACCAGTGGCTGCCGTCACCGCAAAACCCAAGTGCACAAACCTTGGTTGAACAAAATATTGATGGCATTCCCTCGGCATATTTGGGAATGTGTGGTAAATTATTATGCTGCTTGATTTACGAAACTGATAATTTTAAACTGGATTGCGCTTACGGCACTAAAATCAGGGAGCAATTAACGCATGAGTCAGTGGAAGTGCAACGTAAAGTCGAAGAGGCAAGAGGGCAGGCCGAGGTGACAAAACCGAAGATCGAAGAAAAGAAACAGAAGCGTGTCGTTCACAGAGTCCTAAAGAGGTAAGTTAACCTAATTTGAAATTAGCAATGACAGACATAAAAGACAAAGCAACAACCGAATACGGCGCTGATCAAATAACCGTTCTTGAGGGCCTAGAACCAGTTCGCAAACGGCCGGGAATGTACATTGGATCAACGGATCAAACAGGCCTTAATCATTTGGTAACCGAAATCGTGAATAACTCGGTTGACGAAGCGGTCGTTGGAGTGGCCACCAAAGTCTATATTGAATTCCGAAAAGATGGTTCGGTAGCGGTTCTTGATGACGGCCGCGGTTTCCCGGTGGAAGTTAAAAAGGAATATGGGGTATCAGCGTTAGAATTAGCGCTGACGAAGTTACATGCGGGCGGCAAATTTGGAGCTGGTGGCTACAAGCGGAGTGGAGGACTGCATGGCGTTGGAGCCAAGGCCGTGAACGCTCTTTCTAAATATATGATGGTCGAAGTCAACCACGAAGGCGTTTATAGTCGTCAGGAATACTCTCAAGGCATCCCTAAATACAGCGTCAAAACAATCAAAGATCCCAACCCAATTTGGAAAAGAAATGACGGTAAAAATGGCACCTATGTTGTTTTTAGCCCTGATCCCGAGATTTTTCAAACCACGGAATTTGATATTAAAGCCTTAAAGGCCGCCTTTCGGGAATATGCCTATTTAACGGCCGGGCTTAAGTTTGAGATTTACGAAGAAATCGAAGATCTACGGACTAGTTACTATTTTGAGGGCGGTATTAAGTCTTTTGTGGAATCTTTGGACCGCCACAAAGAGGCGCTGCAGGAGTTAACCTTTTATACCCACCGTGAAGTGGACAACATAGACGGCGAAGTGGCTTTTGCCTATACTGACAGCTTTAACGAGAACGTTATTTCCTTTGCCAACAACATTCGGACCCCTGAAGGCGGTAGTCATTTAACCGGCTTTCGGGCCGCACTGCTGCGATCTATCAACGAATACGCCCGCAAAAACGGCTATCTTAAAGAAAAAGACGATTCGTTTACTCAGGAAGATATTAAAGAAGGGTTAACCGCAGTGATATCGGTGAAGCTGGACTCGCAGATTTTGCAATTTGAAGGGCAAACCAAGGCTAAACTAGGCAATGCCGAGGCCCGCGGGGCGGTCGAAAAGATTGTTAAAGAAGCCTTAGACACCTATCTGGAAGAAAACCCGCGCGATGGGGCGGCGATTTGCGAAAAGAACATCTTGGCCTCACGGGCGAGACTTGCTGCCAGGGCGGCCAGAGAGACTATAATTCGCAAATCTGCTCTCGAAGGTGGGGGCGTGCTACCTGGTAAACTAGCCGATTGTCAAGAAAAAGATCCTTCAAAGACCGAATTGTTTATTGTGGAAGGCGATTCCGCAGGCGGTAGTGCCAAGCAAGGCCGTGACCGTAAAAATCAAGCCGTGTTGCCATTATTTGGTAAGGTGTTAAACACCGAACGAGCCAGACTCGATAAGATCATTGATAGCGACAAATTTAAAGTGCTGATTACAGCCTTGGGGGCGGGAATTGGCGAGCATTATAATCCCGCTAAACTGCGTTATCACAAATTAATTATTATGGCCGATGCTGATGTTGATGGCAGCCATATTAGTGCTCTGTATTTAACATTTTTCTACCGGCATTTACGAGACCTGGTCGACAACGGCTTCGTGTATGTGGCCATGCCACCACTTTTTAAAGCCACATTTGGTAAAGAGAAAAAATACATTGCGACAGACGCTGACCTGAAGATATTTACCGAAGCTATGGAAAATTCAGGCAAGAAATTCCAGATCTCCCGCTTTAAAGGACTCGGGGAAATGAACGCCGAAGAATTGTGGGAAACGACAATGAATCCGATGACCCGTCAGCTTAAAAAGATCATGGTCGTGGATGCCGCCAAGGCCGACGAGACTTTTACAATTCTAATGGGTGAGGAAGTGGCCCCGCGAAAGAGGTTTATCCAGACCAACGCTAAACTCGCAGAGCTAGATGTCTAGTCAATATGTCATTCCGGGCTTGACCCGGAATCCAGTCACTGTATACTAAACCCGATGACCGCCATACCCAAAGACATTCTTATAATACTATCTCCAACAGAAGCAGAGGAATTACGAACCCGCGTGAATGTTGCGGCACTTTTGGAGAAGAAAGCAACTTACCGTGAAATCCAAAAGCAAACTAATGTCGGCGCCGCAACCATTGCCAGAATTGTTAAAAACATGCGTACACCGGAAGTGGAGAAGATGCGAGGAGAGGTAAAAAAAGTTTCCAAGATCCATACCACCAAATTCAATCCTCATAAGTACTCGTTCGGCTTCATCGTAGGGGCTCAGCCTGCTGAGCCCGCAACTGACCATAAATGACCGTGTGTGCGGGTTTTGCAGGCAAAACCCCTACGTTTTGACGCTTTTGCAGACATCTCAAATAAGGTATAATACCTAAGCTATGGCAAAGACCCCAGTAGAACAGTCAGAAGAAGAAATAGTCGTCGCCCCTGCCAACTCAATCATCGAGACCTCAATTAGTACCGAAATGGAGAAGTCATACCTAGATTACGCTATGAGCGTGATTGTGGCCCGGGCTCTGCCCGATTGCCGTGACGGCCTAAAACCGGTTCACCGCCGGGTTATTTACGCCGCTCACGAACAAGGCATGCACTACGGCACCCGCTATCAAAAATGCGCTGCCGTGGTTGGAGAAGTTCTTAAAAAGTACCATCCGCACGGTGACGTAGCGGTTTACGACGCTTTGGTTCGCATGGGTCAGGATTTCTCCCTACGATATACTTTAATAGACGGCCAGGGTAACTTTGGCTCCATTGACGGCGACTCCCCAGCCGCCATGCGGTACACCGAGTGTCGCTTAGATAAACTGTCGGATGCGCTTTTAACGGATATTGACAAAGACACCGTTAAATTTATTCCCAACTATTCCGGAGATTACTTGGAACCGGAAGTTTTACCGTCAACTGTCCCTAATTTACTGCTTAATGGCGCCTCTGGCATCGCCGTGGGCATGGCTACCAACATTCCGCCTCACAATCTTGGTGAGGTCGTGGACGCTTTACTTTACGCCATTGATAACCCTGGTGAAGTCGTTAAGACTAAGGAATTACCCGCGGTCATATTTACGATAAAAAAGAAATTGCCAATGTGTACGCCACCGGTCGGGGTCGAGTTTTGATGAGAGGAACGGCCAACATCGAAGAAGGCAAAAAAGGCTTTCAGATCATCATTACCGAGATTCCGTACATGGTAAATAAATCGGATTTGGTAGCTCGAATTGCCGATATGGTTAAAGAAAAAAAGATTGATGGTATTGCCGATTTACGAGATGAGAGTAACCGCATTGGCATGCGGATTGCGGTGGATTTAAAGCGCGACGGCAACCCACAACTCGTCCTCAACCAACTCTTTAAACACACCGCGCTGCAGTCAACTTTTAACGCCAACATCGTCGCTTTAGTTAACGGCGAGCCGAAAACGATGACCTTAAAAATGATCCTTCAAGAATTTGTGAAGCACCGCCAAGTAGTGGTGTGGCGGAGGACGAGGTACTTACTGGCCGCCGCGAAGGCAAGGGAGCATATTTTGCAAGGCCTTAAAATAGCCCTGGATCATTTGGACGAAGTCATTAAAACCATTCGCAATGCTAAGGACGCGGATGAAGCTAAAGTTCAACTAATCAAGAAGTTTGGGCTGGACGACATTCAAGCGACCGCCATTTTAGACATGATGTTGAGACGGCTCGCGGCTCTCGAGAGACAGAAAATAGAAGATGAATTAAAAGCGATTCTGAAGACAATAGCAGAACTGGTGGCACTTCTGGAATCAAGAGTGAAGATTTTAGAAACAGTAAAAACGGAGTTAACAGCGGTTCGCGAGAAGTATGGTGATGAACGAAAGACCAAGTACCACGCTGGTGGAGTAGGGGAGTTTGAATTGGAAGATTTAGTGCCCCAAATGACGGTAATAGTCACCATGACCAAAGACGGCTACTTAAAACGATTGCCGGAAGACGCTTATCGAAGGCAGGGTAGGGGAGGGAAGGGCGTTAATAACGGCAGTCTTAAAGAAGAGGATCAAGTAGACACAATGCTAGTTTGTAACACCCATGACAACGTTTTCTTCTTTACGAACAGAGGCAAAATCTATCAAAAACGAGCCTGGGATATTCCCGAAGGCAGCCGCACTGCTCGTGGCAGCAACGCGGTTAACCTGTTGGCCATTGAGCAAGGCGAAAAGATTCTCTCTATATTACCAGTAACTAACGCCACCAGCGATCAAAAAACTGACAGTCCCACATCTCCCTTAACACCCCAAGCTCCCAAATACATTTTCTTAACTACAGAACAAGGCACCGTTAAAAAAACAGAACTTACAGAATTCGACAATATCCGTAAAGGCGGTATTACCGCCATTAAACTGGACGTTGGCGACAGTTTAGCCTGGGCTAATACGACCACAGGGAACGATGAAATAATGCTGGTAACAGCGATGGGTAAATCGATTCGTTTTAGTGAGAAGGACGTCCGGCCAATGGGTCGGAGCGCCGCCGGAGTACGGGGCGTGCGACTGGGAGTAGGGGACAAGGTCGTTGGTATGGCGATTATAAATAAAGATTCTGATAAAAAGATATTCACGATTTCCGAGCGTGGCTTCGGCAAACAGACGGGAATGACAGAGTATGGGGTCCAGAATCGCGGTGGTGGTGGTATTTTTACGGCTAAAGTGACTAGTAAGACTGGAAAATTAGTGGCTGCTCTCGTCGTCGATAAAGTTTCGGAGTGTGATCTTTTAATTACCTCTAAACTTGGTCAAATGATTCGGCTACCGGCAAAAGATATTCCCACGTTATCACGCACCACTCAAGGAGTAACGCTAATGAGGTTCGATGCGGAGGACAGAGTGGCGGCCGTCACGACATGCTAACAAATGGTTTCTCCTACATTCGATTACGAAAAATCACTCTGGTCCCAAGGCTATGATCTCGTCTGCGGAATCGACGAGGCGGGTAGGGGACCACTCGCGGGGCCAATGTTGGCTGCAGCCGTTATCTTCCCAAAAAACTTTGCCTATTCGACATATTCTACCTATCAAACCTACCCATCGATCCGTGATTCCAAAACTCTTTCTAAAAAACAGCTCGCCACCGCCGCCGCTTGGATTTACGACGTAGCTTTAGGCGTTGGGGTGGGTAGGGTAGAGAATACTGAAATTGATGAAGTAGGACTCTCTAAAGCCGAGCAACTAAGCTTTAATCGCGCCCTGGCAGCCCTTCCGCGTAGTTGCCAGGAGGAAACTGCCAAAATATTTTACTTAATCGACGCCTTTACGATTAACGACGTCAAAAAAGACGTCCAAAAAGGCATTATTCGGGGTGATCAGCAAGTTTTTAGCATCGCCGCCGCCAGTATTATTGCCAAAACCGAGAGGGATAAGATAATGGGGGAGTACCATCTAAAATTCCCGCAGTACGGCTTTAATAAGCATGTTGGCTACGGTACTAAGCTGCATCTGTCCGCGTTAGCAAAATACGGACCATGCCCGATACATAGAAGAAGTTTTGCCCCAATGAAAAACCACCACTTGTCATTCCGGGCTTGACCCGGAATCCAGTAATGTAAAAATCAAAAATATTTGAATTTTGATCTTGGTTTTGACCTTTGATCTTTGCATTTTGATCTATCGTTGACTGGATTCCGGCTCCGGGGCCGGAATGACAATTCTATTTGCTTTTTTAACAGCACTTGCTAATATTCAACTTAGGAGAGGTCTTAAAATTCGTTGGATCAGCCCCTAGGGCGAGAATTGAAGAAGCTTGCTTTAGGGGACTGCTTAAAAACATTGTCATTCCGGGCTTGACCCGGAATCCAGTAAATCTGCCTCTTTCCCATGAAACTTCCCATGAACACTCTTTAGCTGCTGATTCGTTACATGCGTGTAAATCTGAGTAGTCGACAAACTGCTATGCCCCAGCATTTCCTGGACACTCCTAAGATCAGCGCCGTGTGAGAGTAGATCCGTCGCGAACGTATGTCGCAAAGTATGCGGGGTAGCACCAATTGAAATTCCGGAACGACCAACATACTTCTCAAGCATCCGTTCCACACTCCTTACCGAAAGCCTAGCACTCTCACCATCAGAATCACCGGCTTCCATCGTCTTCCCACTGTAACGCACGAATAACGGCTTAAAAGCATCTTTCCGAGTCGCCAAGTACCGTTTGAGTGAAGTCACTGACGCGTCAGATAGGTACACCGTCCGGACCTTCCGACCCTTTCCTATAACGCTAAACTCCTTGGATTCAAAGTTAATACTTTCTCGATTCAAATGCGTCAACTCTGAAACTCGGAGCCCAGTGGAGAAGAGAACTTCCAAAATGGCCTTGTCCCGCAAACCACTTTTGCGATCCAAATTCTGAACGCTCAGTAAGCGGTCAAGTTGCTCGTTATTAAGAAACTTCGGAATCGAAGGCTCGGCCTTCCCGAGGATCACTTTCTCCGGCGAAAGCACTTTTAGATTTTTTGTGATTAGTAAGTACTTTAAAAAAGCCCGCAAGGCCACCAAAAAGCCTTTTTGAGTATTTTTCTTGATAGTCTCCGCCGACTTACTGCTAAGACGACGACTCAGGTCCAAACGATAGTTATGAATCGCATCTTCCGAAAGAGCTTCGATACTGGCTTCCGGCTTATTTAAATGCTTTAGGAAGTCAGTAAGGTAGAAGTGGTACATTCTAATCGTCCCTTGGGCCATATTCCGCTCTAACTCCAAATATTCCAAATAGTCATTCAAAAGTTCCTGTAACTTCATATGTAAAGTGTGACACAACTGACAAAGATCCGCAAGATTAACGTCGTTGTGTTTGATTTATAATTACTATACGCATATACTAACCAACAATTAAGCCAAATAGGAGAAAAGAGATGGAAAACCAAATAGCTATTAGACTTTTTGAGGAGTATGACAGCATTTACGATTTTAGGAGGGATATATACGCGCTTGACGCATTTCTAGGCAGCGCCAAGCCACAGTCGCTCTGGTAGACAAATCTAGAACCGCTGATGAAGGATGTTATTTATGCCTTAAAAGTGTCTAAAGTTCCGACTTTCGTTAGATCAGGGCTACAAGTAACCCCATTCCGGAGAGAATACTACTACGGAGTCCCTGGTTACAAAAACCTGATGTTCGTTCTGCCATCGCGGGAAGGAGAACGCGACCACGACGTTGAAGGTTATCTTACTTTCGTCGAAAACACCGAAAATTTAAGAATTATGTGAAACACCAGCCGAGCACAAGCCTAAAAAACTTCGCCCGGCTTTTTTTGCTTTCTAGATAGGCTGCTTTTAGCGAAGGCTGCTTCGGCCTTTTTAAATTTATCCAGAGAAATTTGATAAAATGCTTGATGTCGAATTTCCTTATCCGTATCAATAGTTACAATATAGCGCCTCTCTAGTATTTCTGTAGTAAAATCTTTATGATTTTCGGTTAAAAGATAGGCTTTCGGGAATTTATATAAGCAACAATACATTAGAAAATCTGTGTAACTAATCGTTCCCTTGATTTTCTGAAGAACTACGGTAAAGTTTTTAAGATTCTCTAACTCCCGCTCAATCGGATAAATACTACTCACAAGAGTATTCATGTAATTTAGCCTATCGGTATAAGCATTTATATCATCTGATCCCCGAGTAAATTCGAACTGAACTGGACCGACAGAACAAAATGCACAATCATTATTTTGTATTAATGAAAAAGCCGCTATTAGTGTACATGTATCAATAAATACAAAGGCGCTATTAAGACTTGTTGCTAATGTCGGGGTATACAGAAGATTCATTCTTAAATGTTTTTCTCACTCTGTTGGCTAATATTCCAAACTCTCGGGGGCTTAAAAGTTTTGCCCTTCCGGCTCGAGGATCTGTTAACACCTCAATATGAGGTATCACGGCCTTTAAATATTCACTAGGATTTTGTTTGCTACCAATTTTTGCTTTCATAGTTTAAGTTTAGTGTAAAAGAATCTCATGTCAAATAGGTTAAGCCTAAAAAACCTCGCCCGGCTTTTTTTGTTTTTACAAGATATAAAAAACGTAGTGGCGGCATTTACGACGCACATCGATTGACAGTTTTGCACTGGAATACAAATTTGTCATTAACGTATTTAAGGTAGATTGCGAGTTTAACAGGCTAAACCACTACGTTTAATTTTATGTATAATTGATGGACTATTATGAAAAACGCTTCTGAAACCAATGATTACAGCAACCTCGATCACTTCGTCCCACACCCTTCAAACGACATATTAGTGCCAATCGCTGACCGTAAAAGTGGCGAAAATAAAAAGACGGAGGCCTGGGATCAAGATTCTAGTGATTGCGAAAAATTGGCAACTAAATATGAGCAGGCAACCGACGCAGTCGTCAAAGAGGAAGTCGCCGCCAAATTAGGTCAGTATTTAACAGAATGGGAAGCAGCTTATAAACCCTCGAATGACGCCGTTAAAAACTCCTACCTGCCGCTAGATCAAAAAATCTTCGTCAAAATGTTTAATGCAGCAACAGTTACCTGGAAGGGCTTAACCACGGAAGAACAGCAGTCGGCCATCGAGCTGGCTGACCGAACTGCTAGATTAGACCAAAACTGGTGGCTGCCACTGGAAAATTTAACCGAAGGTCTGCAGAATAATCGTTATTGTCATTCCTTGAACCTACGCGCCAGCGCCGCCGCGGTTTTAGAGCTGGGAGGTATTGCGAAAGGCACTAAACTAGCGTTTGACACCGATCGTGACTTAAGTGAATATTTAGCGACTAGCGTCGACGATACTGGAGCAACAATCGATTTTCGGGAGCGTCAATCCTTGCATTATCAGGTATTTGGTCTGCAACCGCTATTTGAAGCTGCCGAAACTCTGGAGCAACTTGGCTTTCCAAGGACAACCGAGGACAGACAGCATTTGGCCGACGCCGTTAGATTCCTGGAATCTTATATCAAAGGTGATCAAGTCAACATCGAGTTTAAAGGCACTCTTAACCCTCGGGACATCGCCCGAAATAAAGACACGGCCCTGAAGCCTTATCAAATCCAAAATCAGCCGAATAATGAACTTAAGCATCTCTTAGAAATCTCCGCGCGCATCTTGCCAAACGAAGCCTGGATTCCTAATTCTCTAGCAGTCGTGACAACAAAATACGAAGCCTAGCACTCACTCAATAACTCCGGCTGACGAACCCAGCCATTGTTCCTTCGATCCCGTTGACAACTTTTAATACGTGTTAAAATCTGTCAACTGACAAAATGGCTCTCAAGGTGCATAATCCTAGCAACAAATTGACATAATAAAAGGAGAGCAAAATGGATAATAGTGACATTGTGCTGGTACTACCAGTTAGACCTGAAGATCCTGAGAGCCTGGAAAGCTTGCTATCTAAAGTTAGAAAAGACGACCGTTGGTGGGCTTTCGCCGCATTGATTTGGTCTGTAGGAATCCGACACCGTAGCCGAGAAACAAATAACCTAGTTTTAGCGAACCGGGTAGATCCCGAAAGAGCGGTACACGTAGTGACTGTTGGGCAGTTGCAAGAGGCCACTATGACAGGGATTACGCTATTCAAGCAAAACTACCCCTATAGCTGGACCATTATAAAAAAGGACATCACGGATTTAATTGTTAAGGCTGTCAAAAATCTGGTTGACAGCGATAGCAGGTTAAATAGCGAACAAAGATCTGCAATTTGTTCGGAATTACGAGCTGCGGTCAATGGAAAACTAAGTATGGCAACGGCTGATTAGTAGGCAGATTTACGACTTTGCAAAGGAGAAAAGAGATGGGCAGGCAAATACCGGTAAAGTTTAGAATCTCGCAAGCCAGTCTATGCGGTCTTAATCAGAGTAACACTGGTTTACCGTATCTACTCTATAATGAGGCGTTACGCCAGCTAAAAATGGCTTTCGGGCTGTCGAACAACGCCCCGCCGCATGTACTGACAATCGAGGAATTTACCACAAAGTTAGACGCTTGGGCTTCTAGCCTTGCTGAACCCTGTCAATATAACTTTGATGAGTATAAGCAGCAGTTGTTAGATTTGCTATTAATATTCATTAGTAATCTGCAACCAAGACTAAGTAACAAAAACCTAGAGTTCGTTGTAAAGAAATGCTTTAACGCATTAAAAATACCTTACGTAGATCTGAAGAGCTAACTAATAAGTCCGTACAAACCCGCTTCGAATACCAATTCGCGGCGGGTATTATTTTTCAATTCATATCAATCAATCGGCAACGTAGGGGCGGGATTTATCCCGCCCTCGGACCGATCTGTTGAGGGTCGCATGAATGCGACCCCTACGTTTATTTGGTTTTTATATATAATTTACGACGTTGTACAATTAGATTTAAGGAGTAAAGAATTCAATAGAGGATATTGGATACCCCGTGCAAATACCGTCCTTAAAGCTTTAAGATGATTTCTCATATTTAAAATAGGCGAGACCCATTCAAAATATTCACGACCGGCCCAAACGACGTTTACAGGATTTACGACATGCTATTAGAAATTTGTAGACACAAATCCCAGGGTAGGCAGTAACTAATAAAGTCTAAAGTGGCGTAACTTAAATATAAAATTTATTTAATCAAACAATAATATTAATAAGCATTCTTGTAAAATCAACGGCGACAGCTACCCTAGGGAAGAGATATGAGTAACGTCGTAAAATGTATGTTTAACGACATTATATCAATTTTAAGCTGGTTGGAAGGCTTGGGAACTTTAATGGGGTATGTAATTAGCTTTGGAAATAAATCTATAAATAATTACCGCTCAATTCCAAATTAATAACTAGTAAGATTTTTAAATAAAAATGATTAAAAGGTACTCTTTCCACTTAATGCTGTTCTGATGTGGGCCGGCTTGCCCTGAGCCCGTCGAAGGGTCGAACCAGACAAACTATGACAGGCCCCTCCGCCCTGTCCTGAGCTTGTCGAAGGATTATCCACATATGACCCTAAATCTATAGCTCTCAGGATGGCTTAACCACGCCAAGTTCGATACATCGTTTTCATTGCTATAGCAACATAATTTATATTTGATATAGATTTACTTGTACCTACAGCATTACGGACTTGGTCTTAGCCAGTCGAAGGGTTAGCACTCTCGCTATAGGTCTGCTAACCTACTCTACTAAACTATAGGGTACAGATTGTACCCTTTTGGCTGTAACCACTGGTATTTTCAAGTCAACTCCCCCACTCTCGTAGCTGGTAATTTGACAAGGGTTTGACCGCTCGCTTCACTAATAGTAGTGACTACAGCTTTAGTCTCGTTGTTAATATGAGTGGCGGTGGCAATAAGCTGTTCGTGTTCATCGAAGCTAAAGGTAACGTTATCAACATAGGCGGGAGTCCGGGGAGCCAATACTCGAGCATTAAGCGCCTGCTGTAGTGTATCATGTCCAATTGCTCCTAATTCTCCGGTAGAACAAGAGTTAAGAATATAGGTAAAACGAGGCTCAAAAAAACGCTTCGCCCCAGCCGCCGAAATAACGTCACCTCTAAAATTAGTGGAACTGGCCACTTGAGCGCGAGTTAAGGTGCGCTGCCTATCCCCCACTTCCCCACCTCTTAAGATCTCGTTAACATTCCCATGCCCGGAATCAAAAAGTACAGAAATTCTATGACCCTGTTGATCTTTTTCGATGGCTTCATCGTAATAACGATGTTTTAAGAGAATCAAACCTTTATTGAATTCTGAAGTACTAGCCCCCTCAAAAGCCCGTATTAAATACTGAGGATGGCCTTCGTTATGAAGTTTCTGTAGCTGCCTAAACATCGAGTCATGAAGTAATGCCTGTTGGTAAAACGCCCCGTTCCAATCGCACCCCTCACCTTTCGGGTTAAATACAGCAATATAAGGCAAATTGGCATCCATGTTATCATACTGATCTGTTAATAAAGTTTGGGGGTAACGGGCAAAATTAGCGATGCCAAATGGTGGGCCACTTAACGCCCAAGTAGCCCCAGGGCGAGCTTCTTCTAATTTTTCAATGGCTAGTAAATTTCTGTTGACGGCCTCTGCAAAATCGGGCTTATATTTCTCGCCTTTCTGATCCACCCCGGTGGCGGCCGAATATTGCCAAGCCAATACCAGCGCACGACCATCAAGTGGCACATCTCTAAAAATTTCTAAATCCTCAAAACTAGCAGTAAAGCCAGTAACTAAGGCTCCCGCTAAATCTAAACTAATGTTGGTTTGAGCGCTAGCTATTTTCGTTACTAATCGAGCCACTTTACTGAAGTAATCTTGGTATTCCGCTCCCAACGAGTTTAAGTTAGTCGTTAATCGGTTATAAGCTGCCGGCGTAGTAACTTTATCAATGTGACTAATGGTTTGACGCTCCGCGGTATCTGTTAATAAAGTAAACAAATTATCCTCTTCTGCCTCTATAGCCATTTTATACAGTGTAAAAGCAGCCGCAACCCGACGGTTAGTTATATACGATGCCGCTATTGCTTCGTTAACGGGCGAGTTATTATAAAAAGTGTCAACATATGCTACAACAGCCTCTGGAATATTTAGGGGCGAATTTCTTGTAGCTGCAGCCCGAGCGGCTATTTCCAGTAAACAGTCAGGTAACACTTGTAGGTAATTATTATAGGAAGTAGGGTCGTCATTATCTGATTTTGGTACCCGAGTGGCTAACTCCTCTAAAGTAAAGAATAAATAACTATCATAGGCCGCCTCGGAGGTACGCGTAGACCCTAAAACACTGGTTAAAATTTCGGTAGCAATACTGCCACTTTGTTCCTGCTTAGCGACTTGCCACAATAAAAAAATTCCGGCATTAACTGTTGGCGTAGTGCCCGAGATTAGAGCTTCGGCAATATGATCCCTTAATTCGTAAATACAATCACTAGTAGCCGAAGCTAAATCTTCTAAAGCGTTAACTCTATTTTCCTCGATATTACTATTTAAATTAGCGGCGAAATTAGTAATAACGTCAATACTAGTCACTACTTCTCCGGTATCGATTGGGTTGTCAGTAAACACAGTTTCGACAGGCATTTTAAAAATTAAAAATTAGTAATAAAGCCAAAACAAACAGTAACACGGCCCCGTACTCCAGCTGCACTTTACGAGTTAAGGTGTGTTTTAGGCGACCCAAGAGAAGGCCATTGATCACGTAAACAACGCCCACTAGAGCAAAACCCCGGAAGAAGGCCTCAATTGGGAGAAAGGACAGGGCTAAAGAGACTTCAAAAACGATTAAAGCACTCATGAAGGCTTCCTTTTCGAAAGCCACCGGGGTTTCTAAGGTGGAGCTCCAAAAATAAAAACGGTTTAAAAGGAAGGTGATTATGAAGATAATGGCGCTCTGGACGGCAAAAATAGTGCTGTACTTGTATATAATAGTGTACAACAGAAATAAAGTCAGACTAAATAGAAGGGAGACAACGGTTACGGCGGCCCGGAGGAGTGGTACGTGCACTTCTTCTTGAGTTAAAACGACGGTAAAGACGTTGAGTGTTAAAAAAGTGATATAAAAACTAACGGCCGCCGCCAAGAAAAATAGTCCTCGGAAGTAAATATTTAAGTTAGGAAAAAAGAGGCTCACCGAACCAAAACCGGCTACAAGTGCTACCGGAAGAACGATGATGACTAGAAATGAGTTATTTTTGAGTACGAACTTGGCAAAAGCAATTGATAGTATGGACGAAATTATAATGATTACAAATAGTACCCAGTATTTGGAGTTATTGTTGATATAGAAAAGTCCGATTGATATTGCAGCTAAGAGAAGTGATAATCCTACGAAAACGGCTCTTTTCATGGTTTTAATTATACACGCCTCAGGAGATTAGTTTCTTTTTAGAAGCGGCGGATTTCTTAATCGCCTCTTTCTTAGACAGCTGCGGCTGGGTGGATTTAGACCAATGGCAAACGGCCATGGCCAAAGCGTCGGCGCAGTCGTCAGATTTAATCTCTTCACCCATATCAAAATACTCTTGGCCTGCAGGGCGGTGTATTCATAAAAAGGTAGTTTATTTTGAGCCGCTACCAGCATAATTACCCCGCGGGCCTGCCCCACTGTCATGGCTGTTTTAACATTGGTATTAAAGAAAAGCCGCTCTACAGCGATTACATCGGGTTTGTGATGTTTAATAACGGCGGTGAGGTTAGTGTGCAGTTTGAGGAGCCGACCAGTCATTTCATTGCCAGCTTCGGTAACGACTTTTTCGTAGGAAATCATCGTCGGCTTTCCTTTGCCGACTACTTTGATGACGCCGCAGCCAGTTGTAGCAGTCCCTGGATCTATTCCTAGTATAATCATATATAGATATGTCATTCCGGGCTTGACCCGGAATCCAGTAATTCCAATAAAATTTTAATCTGTTTCTGGATTCTGAATCAAGTTCAGAATGACAGGTGGTAAGTTTCTACTCAACATTAGTATAAACTACTTGCACGTCATCATTATCTTCCAAATTGTCAGCCAACTTCTCGACTTTTGCATAAGTTTCTTCGTCTACCGGAATGGTAAATTGCGGGTTCTCAGGATCACCGCCAAAAACGTAAGCGGCACTGCCCGCCTCCCCCATGTTACCGCCGGATTTACTAAAAATATTACGGATTTCGGAAACAGTGCGATTTTTATTATCGGTAACGCATTTAACCAAAAACGCTACTCCGCCCGGGCCGTAACCTTCGTAGTTGACCTCTTCTAAGCGAGCCTCGCCGGTGCCAGTACCGCGGTCTATCGCTCGCTTAATGTTATCCATAGGCATGCTCATTTCCCGAGCCTTATCAATGGCTAGTCTTAAAGACGGGTTGTCATCGGGGTTCCCACCGTGGTGAGCGGCCATAGTAATATTACGAGCCAGTTTAGTAAAAATTTGGCCCTTTTTAGCGTCTTTAACTTCTTTTTGACGGCGAGTAGTCGCCCAATGAGAATGTCCTGACATAATTTCACTAGTCATTCCGGGCTTGACCCGGAATCCAGTAAAAACAAATTTTCAATTTCAAATTATTATTAATACTTACTTACCATAACCAGTCCCAAGGTAATTATACCCCAGACTCTTCATTTTAATAGGATCTAATATCCGCTTTGCGTCAAGGATGACATCCCCTCGCATACTTTTCTTGACCAGGTCATAATCGTAATCTTTAAAAACCTTATGTTCCGTCAAAATTAATAGCGCGTCAGCGTCTTTTACCGCGTCATACGGATCTTTAACGTCAGACGTGACATATGGGTCAAACGCTGTTATGACAGCCCCTTCAGCTTTTAAAGCTTCTACCAAAAGCATGGGTGTTGAACCACGCATATCCGGAGACTGCGGCTTGGCCGAAAGACCCCACACAGCAATCTTCTTACCTTTTAAGCCGCCCAAAGAATTTGAAATTTGAAATTTGAAATTTGAAATTCGAGTCGTATTTAACTCGTCCATATCGGAAAAGATATTCCGGCCAGGTCGCACATCTTTGCAGACAGACGCGATGGCTTTAACATCTTTGGGGAAGCAGTAACCGCCATAACCAAGGCCTGGGTACCAAAAATGGCTACCGATTCGGGGATCCAGAGCCGCCCCGGCAATAACCTCTTTTACATCTGCCCCAATTCCTTCGGCTAAATTAGCCAGTTGATCGGCAAAAACGATCCGTAAAGCCAAGTAAGCATTAGAAGCGTACTTAACTAATTCGGCGCTTTCCCAGCGCATTACTGGTTTTTGGCAGGTCAGATCTTTGTAAATATCCTGCATCAAGGCAATCGCACGTATGTCCTCAGTCCCAATAATGACCCGAGAAGGGTCGTTGGTATCCTCTACCGCGTAGCCTTGACGTAAAAATTCGGGACTGGAAACCACGGCGTAAGTCTTTTTGGGATCGGTAACATGTTCTTTTAGGAAAGCGTCGACTTTTTCGGCGGTTCCTGGGGGTACAGTTGACCGGTCGACGATGGCAGTAAAATGATCGCCTAAGTTTTTACTGATTTCGGTAGCGGCAGCAAAGAGATATTTAAGGTCAGCATGTCCACTTTCGTCGGCTGGAGTGCCAACGCAAATAAAAACAACGTCAGAAGTAGGAATGGCCACCGAATAATCTGTGGTAGCGACTAAATTTCCGCTTTTAACCGTCCGTGCGACGATTTCTCCAAGGCCAGGTTCATCAAACGGGCAACTACCGGAATTAATACAATCTATTTTAGAGGTGTCGATGTCAACCGCGAAGACTTTGTGACCGTTGTTAGCAAAGTAAGCCGCCCACGGCAGCCCCACGTACCCCGCTCCCACAAACGTAATCGTTGGTTTTGCATTTTCTGAGGACATAAGAGCAAGTTCCACGATACCCCCAGAAAAAATAAAAAGCAACTGCCCACTCACATGTCATTCCGGGCTTGACCCGGAATCCAGTGACTCCGGCGCTGAAGCTAAGAAGGATTTATTGTTGCTAAACTCGCAAAGCTCGTTAAGTAGTCAATAAAAAATGGCAGTAAATCTAAATTCCCCCCGTGGAAAAGTAGATGTACTGCCTAGCGGAATTATTAAGATTTGCCTGTGCTTATTTTCTCGGTCGCAAAGTTACGGGCGAAAAGTGTAGCGGCAATAGCTTGAAGAAGTTCCTGATTGAAAGGAAACATCACCTTAAGTATTGCCTCATTAATACGTCTCCCATCAGGATTAGCCAGAACGTAATCATTAGCAAACTTAATGGCCAGAAAGCAAAGCGCTACGTCTTCAGGTTTAGCATGTAAACTAGTCGAAAGCGTAACAATCTCAGCCCCCGAACTCTTCAGTACCGAAGGAACCAAAGACTCCAGCATTAACTCAACACTGCGACGCAGACCGTCTTGGAACTCCTCCGGAACTTCAGGCATATCACCGTAACGATTCGCGTTATATGCCTCATTTGAGTCCCAAAGTTTAAAGGCTTTAAAAATTCCGTCGCGGAACTGACTGCTAAATTTAATATTCATGATTTCCTTCAATTTTTGTTCTCACAAGTGCTAAAATGTCACTTGCAGAGGTGTACGAACGATCTTTACCGAGAGTCGTACGCCTCTGCACTTGATTCTTCTAGCTGTAGATCTTGATGTGTGCCATCAGATCCGCTTCCGTCAGCCCCAGCATTTCCAAGTACTTCAGAGCCATCGGAACTTTTCGAGCGATTTTCCAATCGAAGCCGATGTTGCCTGTCGAAGTCTTAGCCGCTGATGGGATAACGGTCCGGTCGAATCCAAATAACACCTGGTTAGCATTGTAATCACCATGCTTAAGCACTGAAGCCATCTGGGTAGTTTCCTCACCACCACCTGTTGGACCGTGCTGCACATCACCNNNGTGTTCAGGCACATTTCCGGTGTGATTTGACAGCAGGTGACCGTTGTACAGCATCGCTGAGTTGTAGCCAAGTCGACCAGGACGTGAGCCGTCATTGAGCATCCCTTCGACCTGCCAGCTAAAGGAAAACAGGTCATATGTCTGAATTTGAGCATCGGCCGCCAAAATGTGGTTAGCGGTTATGCTGATGCCAGGGCTTAAAAACAAGGCGTTTGGTGAGAACACACCATTCTTAGCCGCCACCTTCAGGAGCGCATTGACTGGAGTATCAAAACGATTCATGTCCGCGAAGATCACCGACACGTTCGAAAGCTTACTGGCCACATCGGCAACAGCGTCACCTACGTTCGTGCAGATGACGAAGCGCAAATCATATGGCGCTAACGCCTTCTGAGTTGTCGCCACGAATCCTGCCACGTCAGCCTTACCATACATCCGACTTAAAACATTAATTGTTTCCACTGTCTCGTCTCCTTATGAAGTTTTTTGGATTACATACAAAAGATATACAAATACGGTATACCAAATGTGTTGTGAGGGATTATAAATAACTATAGGAGATTTGTCAAGGTCTATAAGTTATGCGCTGAGTTTGAGGATATCGGGGTTGGCTAAATACCACACCACTGTCTTCTTTAAACCTTCTTCTAGTGTTATTTGTGGAGAATGTTTAAGAAGCTTTTTAGCTCGACTGGTGTCTGCTAAAACATCACTAACAAGCACTTTACTAAAATCTTTCGAAGAACGATTTATAGCGACAGCCAAATTATCTTGACCTAAAATTTTGGCTATCTCCCCCGCTAAGCTCTCTAATGAAATCGATTTTCCACTAGCGACATTTATTACCTGATACTTTAAACGCTTGTTAAAGGCAGCTTTAATGTAACTGATCACGTCATCAATATATATAAAGTCTCGCTTTTGAGAAGAACTACCATACAATTCCAGAGGCCGATCGGAATTAATTCGATCAATAATATGTGGGATAACTGTGTGAGGCCGCATCCCCGGACCGTAAACCGAGAAGATTCTAAGAATGACTGAAGGCAGCTCATAAAAGTTGCTCATGTAGTGAACTACATGCTCAGCGGCTAGTTTTGAAGCGCCATGTGGTGAAATCGGTTGCGGGATTAGTTTCTTTTCGGTAAATATGCCCTTTTTGGTCACACCGTAGACGCTATGGGTGGACGCAAAAATAAACTTCTTTGCTTGTAGAGTTTTGGCCAATTCAAACATTCGTGAAGTCCCAATGACGTTGTTCTCTAGATACGGACTATACTCTATACGATCGTGAGAATCATAATAAAGATCTTTAGCGGCAAGGTGAACGACGTAATCGACTTTTTGTCCACTCAAAATAGACGCGAACCCATCATTGACGATATCTAATTTAATAAACTCAAAGTTTTTAAATTTCTTTAATTCCTCAGTATGATTTTCTTTAATAGAGACAGCGTAATCATTAGAATGCTTATCAATACCGATAACGGAATGCCCGAGCGACAAAAGATCTCGACATAAATTGTAGCCAATAAAGCCAGCTGAGCCGGTCACTAAAACTCGCACTTCAATAGTTTATACAAAGAGCAGTATAATATCAACCAATGACAGAAAAGCAGGAAAATAATAACAGCTTTGCGGATCTTAAAGCCAGTCTGGATAGCTACCGAAACGAGACCCGCATCGCTTACGGAGAACTAAGAAATATACTTGATCCAGAAATTCTTCGCGAAGAAATATTTAGTAATCCTGAAGTTTTTGAAGCTTTAGCTAAAAGAGAAGAACAGCTTTTTAATGAAGAGACAGAATTTGTCTTTGGGTATAGCAATATGGCCAAAGGCCAATCTGGAGTTGTAGCTAACATAGGCTCTGGTTGGGGGGTATTTAGCCGAGCAGCTGTATTGAGAAATCAAAACCTAACAGTCATGGATGTCGATTTTAACCCGGTAGTTTGCCTCCACGACCAAGCCTACAATCATGCACATACTACATCAAATATACCATTCGACCGGATTCAAAACTTTGTAATGGACGCGGGGGCTCTGGGTATTGCTCCAGGTTCAATCGATGAGGTTATATCTTTTGGTGTAATGCGGTATATTCCTCAAGACAAGCAAGAACAAGTAGTTTCGGAAGCTTTAAGAACCGCAAAGCCCGGCGCTAGAATCATTATTGGTGACGTTAACACCCAAGCGGTTAACTCTTTCGAGCAAATTTTAAGTAAAAATGGTATCAAAGCTTCAAGAGAGCAACAAGAAATAGAAGTCCTTCGTGCCACCACTTTTTATTTCTATTACCTTCTTTACGCAGGGAAGCTGCCCAAAAATGATAACTCCCTTCCGTTAAGTTTAGACAATATAAAAGAGCAAGTAGACATCATCGCCAAAACCGAAGGTATATCTGCAATTGGGGTGCTGCTAGATCTTGCCGGAAAAGACAAAAGACTCGCAGAAGTATTAGTTTTTGACAAGGTGTGATTAAATGATTGTATGAAAGTTTTTGTATCAGGGGCCGCTGGATTTATTGGGTCTTATGTGGCCAGAGCTCTTGTTTGGCGCGGCGACGACGTAGTCGGCTTTGATAATTTCAATAATTACTACCCCAAAGAGTGTAAAGAAATTAATGTTGACCTCTGTAATTTAGCCGCGGGCCGTAAAACTCAGTTTCTGCCTATTAAAACCATTGAACCGATCTACAAGCAGATGGAGTCTTTCTATCGTAATCCGATTTCTAAAGAGCGTGGTTATTTTAATTTTATTGAAGGCGATATTGTAAACTACGACTTTTTAGAATACCTTTTTGAAAAGGAAAAGTTTGACGCTGTGGTCCACCTCGCCGCCATGGCCGGCGTGCCCCTTTCGACCAAGAATCCTCGCCTCTACACCTCTGTAAACGTTGATGGCACTATAAATTTACTAAATGTCTCTAAAGAAAATGCCGTTAAAAAGTTTGTTTTCGGCTCTTCCTCGTCTGTCTACGGCAACCGCGAGGATAAGAAAGTAACCGAAGAAGATAACGTGACCAACGCCGCCTCACCTTATGGGGCTACGAAAGTGGCTGGTGAAGTCCTCTGCCATGCTGCTTCCGTCGTCTATGGTCTCCCCATTGTAATCGACCGCATCTTCGGGCCGATATATGGACCGTTACAAAGACCATACGGAATGCTCATGCAACGAGCCATTAACTTCACCTACAACAACAAAAACGTCCAAATTTACGGTCGCAAAGGCTTAGATAGCGCTAAAGACAGCACGTACATCGATGACCAAGTGGCCGGTATTCTTCTGTGCCTTGACTATGCTACGAAGTTTGACATCTTTAACATTGGAACTTCGGATCCGAAATCGATTATGGATTGGTTTAAAGCCATAGAAGTCGTCATGAACAAGCCCGTGCCGTACGACATTGTGGAAGTAGACAAAGGTGATGTGGCCGCCAGCGCCGATATTAGCAAAGCCAAGAAGATTCTCGGCTATACGCCTCAAGCGACATTGGAAGAAGGGGTGCGGCGGCAAGTTGAGGTCTTTAAAATGATGCCAGAGTGGTATAAGACGCTTCCCAACGTCTAATTTGATATAGCGTAAATGCTAGAGTATACTCGTTTACGTCTATGAACCTGTCTGTTGTCAGTTATTTACATAACAACGCCGATACCATAAATGAGCTTTATGAACGGCTCGAGAAGGTTTTGGCGGAGCACCCAACTTCTTACGAAATCGTCTTCATTGACGATGCCTCTACCGACAATACTCTACAAAAAATCCAGGCTCTAAAGAAAACTGACCCCCATATAAAAGTCCTCTCTTTTACCCGTCACTACGGCATGGCCGCGGGATTGCAAGCTGGTTTCGATGCTGCTAAAGGTGATTTAGTATTCACTATTAGCCCTACTTTAGAAAACCATCCTGAGGAACTTCCTAAGTTTTTAAGCGCTATGAAGGACGGAGACTACGATCTGATTGTGGGACGACGGCGGGGCAAGCTTCACAGTAATAAAGCTCGAGCGCTTATGGCCAAAATTGGCAATCGCTTAATTAGTGCTATCACTGGCAAACGAATTTATGACATTACTTCGCCGATGCGACTGTCTAAAAAAAGTGTTCTTAAAAACCTGAAGATATACGGTAGTCACCATTTATTTTTACCGGCGCTGGCCAGCCTGCACGGCGCCAATTTTAAAGAGTTAGACATTGAACACGTGGCCACTAAAAGCAAAAACAAGACTAAACACTCGATTAATGCTCCTGAAGCCTTACTTGAAATTCTCTTCTTAAAGTTCTTAATTTCCGCAACGACGCCACCGTTTTCAACCACCCCAATAAAGATTTTTGCCGGTCCTGGTTTAGTTTCTCTAGGAATTGGTCTTATTTTAAGTATTGAGCTGGCTTTTGAACGCTTGGTGTTAAATCACAGTATCGCCAACCGTCCCCTACTCCTACTGGCTATTTTAATGATGATGCTTGGAGCTTTATTTGTGGTCCTGGGACTCCTAGGTGAACTTTTGATTCGGATCTATTTCGAGAGTCAAGGAAAGAAAACCTATACACTGGCAGATTTACCGTGATAGTATTTAAGAATATGAAAACTTCTATTATTATCCCCTGTTACAACGAAGAAAAGAATATTAATCGAACTTTCGATGGTCTTTTGGACCTGGCCAAACAGGAAAAACTGGATTTAGAGATTATTGCCGTTAATGACGGCTCTAAAGACAAAACCTGGGAGGTCATGAAGAGCTATTCAAAGGACCACGCAAATATCGTCGGCATCAATCAAATGGGTAATTTTGGCCAAAGCTGCGCCTACCAGGCCGGTTTTGATGTGGCTACTGGCGACTACGTCTTAGTCCTTTCCGCTGACCTAGAAATCCCCTTAGAAAACGTTACTAAAGTAATTGCAAAGCTTAATGAAGGCTATGACTTTGTAAATACAAATAGACAAGGCCGTTGGGGTGGTCAAAAAGCCGCTAAAAGCGGAATGGCTAATAAGTTGATCACTAAAATCTCGGGGGTTGATATGAAAGATCGAGGAAGCGGCCTTAAAGGTTTTAGGAAAGTGTTGACGGATAATCTGAAGCTGTACGGAGAAATGCACCGCTTTATTCCAGATTATTTGACTGTGTTTAGCCCGAAGATGACGGAATTTGAAGTCGAATTTAATGATCGCGACTTTGGCGTCTCTGCCTATAAAGGCAACAAGCGCACTATTAAAGTACTTTTAGATCTGATGACGCTGGCCTTTATGCTTAAGTTCGCCAAAAAGCCTTTCATGGCGATGCCGGGACGCCTCTTTGGGGTCACTGGAGGTATTGTGGCAGGCATCGGCTTTATTCTGACCGCTTACTTAGTCGTCATCAGAATTCTCGGCCAAGCCATTGCTAATAGGCCACTGTTTACGATTGCGATTTTAATGATAATTATTGGTATTCAGATGATAAGTACCGGTTTGATTGGGGAGCTGTTGATGCGGACCTATTTTGAAAGCTCCGGACGGAAGACATATGTGGTTAGGGAAAGAGTGAATTAGTAGAAAAAACATGTCATTCCGGGCTTGACCCGGAATCTAGTAAAGGATCGTAATTTTTAATTCTTAATTTTTAATATCTTAAAAAATTTTTAATATTACAATATTTTAAATCCGGTTTTTTAAAAATTAAAAATTTAATCATCTCCACCGTTTACTGGATTCCAGCGTTGGGGCCGGAATGACAAAGTGACTTCTTGACAATCCGTCCCCACTCAAGTAACCTTCAACACGATGGAAGACCAAGCAATTACCGCCGCCCTGGAAAGACGCTGGCCGGCGGCCGTAGAACTAAATCAAGAAATACTTAAAGCGAATTCTGAAGACGTGGAAGCTCTTTGCAGACTCGGTCGGGCTTACATTGAACTTACTAAAATCCCCAAAGCGGTAGAAACTTTTAAAAAAGTCCTTAAAATTGACCCACTTCACCCCGTAGCTCAGCGAAATTTGGATCAGCTTAAAAGCGGCATTGTTACTACTTCTTATCGCGGCTCCGAAACTGCCGGTAACTTTTTAATTGAGCCCGGGACCACCAAGAAAATCACCGCTCACCTCGATTCCCAAAAAATTAATCCTCGCAAAATCGTTTCCGGCCAAGTGTTTACTTTAAAGATCAATGCCGACCAGGTCATCGTGCAAGATAAGAATGATCGGGCCATCGGCTGCGTTAGCTCCGACATTGCAGACTTCGTGAACGCCAAGAAAGTCTTTGGTGTTAAAGAAATGACGGCGACATTCCTGGGAGTTGAACGGCAGACTTTCGTAGAGATGTTAGCTCGTAGCCCTAAACCCATATTTCGGGCCGAAAAGCAAGGCATTAACCCCGAAGCCCGCTTTCAAGTAGGAGACGAAACGACTGAAGAGTAATACCGTAGAACAAGAACGTAGGGGCTTGATTTATCAAGCCCTCAAAGATTTATAATATAATTAAACCGTAAATGCCCTACTACCATCGTCGTAACCCCAGACTTAAAGGATTCGACTACAAATCTGACGCTGACTATTTTGTAACAATTTGTACCGCCGATCGTAAATATCTTTTTGGAGAGATTATTAATTCGGATCCGTCAATTATCTTAGGCGAAGCACTAATCCCTGATCCTAGAATAGAAACAGAGTCGTCAAGTGACTCCAACCCCAACGTAGGGGCGTCATTCATGGCGCCCTCAACCGGCGTCGATTTAACCATCGCACGAACGCAATTCCCAGACGTTATCACGAAATACTCGCCAGGTGAAATGAAGTTAAATGAAACCGGTAAACAGATTAAAGGTTTGTGGGAAAATTTACCCCAGAAGTTTCCAGTGGAACTTGATGAGTACCAAATCATGCCAAACCATATTCATGCAGATTTAAGCTTAATGAACGAGGAGGCCAGCAAAAATGGTAAACCTGTCTATATTTTAGGTGAGATGATTAGAAGTTTTAAAGCAGAAGCGTCGCATTTAATAGGTCAGCATCTTTGGCAACGAGGTTATTATGATCATATTATTTGGGATTATGATGATTATAAGCGAATTAGGACGTACATTGTTCTAAACCCTAAAATATGGGCCCGAGATAGAAACAATCACAAAAATTTCTCTGTTGGGTTGAGGGCTTGATGAATCAAGCCCCTACGTTTGATTTTATTAATCGCCAGAAAACCAACGTAGGGGCGCCATTCATAGCGCCCTCAAAAAACAAAAAACGTGCCTGCTATTTCTTCCTCTATATCATCGTCCCGTCGAGGCTTGTCGCAACAAAACGAGCTCGGAGCGATAACAAAATAGATGCTTCGCCAAAGTGATGCTCTCAGCCAATGCTTCCCCACGATCAGATGCAGTAAGGCTAATCGCTACGAACCCCCTCGCGAAATCGGTGTTGATGATGAAGTACCGCAATTCACCCTCAAAGGCAAATTCAAAATCGTCACCAACAGGCTTTCCGTCGAGATTAACTTCCGTCAACGGGATCCAGCCGTAGCCTATTAAGTAGCTACCTTGCTGCGGAAGGAAGTTGGCCCAGTGCATTCCGCGAACGGAAGTTCTACGATCGAGCTTTAGCTGAAGCAGTTGCTCTCTTTCTTTTGCGTCCATTTATTTGCTCCTATAAGTCAAATACTATCGGGTATAACGGTTGCGTTGGCCGAATATTAAGTTAATAAGGAAGTTCGTTAAAGAAGGGTATCAGCGACGGCGCTAAAGTGCATAGATAGACCATCAACCGGCCAGTGGCAAAAGATAGCCATTGCGAGATTCTTCTACCGCGACTCCCCCGTCGTCATTTTTGATGAACCGACGGCCTCGATTGACGCCGTTTCTGAATACAATATATTTAATCGCATTTACGAGTCGTTTAAAGGCAAGTCGGTAATCATTATCTCTCACCGCTTTTCGACTGTTAGAAACGCCGACCGGATCATCGTTCTGGCCCACGGTGAAATTGTCGAAGAAGGCATCCATCAAGCATTATTGGACAAACATGGGGTCTACGAAAAGGCGTTTCAGCTGCAAGCGCAAGGTTATAGCTCTGATTAGTCATTCCGGGCTTGACCCGGAATCCAGTAACACCAAACCTTAAGCAGGATCTTCACGGATTATCAACGGATTTTCACGGATGTGGATCTATGCGGGCGGGAAAACCCCGCCCCTACATCGTTGGATCGCATCTTTTACTGGATTCCGGCTCCAAGGCCGGAATGACGTATGAAAATGAAAACGTGCCTGCTATTTCTTCCCCATGGAAAAAACTTCAGGCACGTCGTCGAACAGACCTCAATAACTCCACCACACGGGGTGTTCAGTAACAACTCTGGAGACCGCTTCACACAAATCAGTCAAAAGCTTTGTCATCATCTCTCGAGAATTTTTCGGATGGTTGGATATGGGAATCTGAACCGTAATCGAAACTGTATTCAATATTAAAAAGTCCGGTTCATCGTTTACTGTGACCTCTGCCCAACCAAGGTTTTGCAACACGCAATGAATCTGTCTCACCCTTAAGACACTGTTATCGAAAAAAATGACGACTCTTTGATAGGTCGCCTTTGAACGTGAACTTGATCCTAGATAAACAATTCCAACATCCCCAAATCTGGCGACCTGTTTCTTACTGGTTAATATTCTCATAACTCTCCTTATGTGTTATTTGCTAAGAGAAGATTATACACCTGTAGAACAAGTATTACCGAAGGTCGTCGTCGCCAACT
The DNA here is from genome assembly GCA_026396615.1 of candidate division WWE3 bacterium. Taxonomy (NCBI): domain Bacteria; phylum candidate division WWE3; species candidate division WWE3 bacterium. The sequence goes on from JAPLWK010000002.1 coordinate 34,772, forward strand.
AGGCTGGTGACGGCCCCATTGCCTGGGGGTGGAAGAGGTGGGGACTGCAGAGGCGCAGCTGGCTTTTTTACCAATGGAAATGGTTCCGGCTGTGGAATTGGCTTAATACGCGGATCAAATTCTGGAGTTACTTTTCTAAATCTCGGTTTGACCTCCGGCTCAGTAGTGATACTCCTAACAGCCTCTTTCTGTTTTTTAACAACAGGCTTAATTTCAACCGGCTTTGTGGTCAAAACTTCCGGAATATTAATACTAGTAATTTCGCTAACAGAAGTGACTGACTTAGTCTCTTCATGTTTAACCTCATGTTCTCCCTCAACTTCCACTTTCGGAGCCGGAATCTTAAATTCGGCATCACGAGTCGGAATTTCGTCTAAAGTAGCAAACGAGCAGTTACGATGTTCTTCGGGAACAATTACGCGAGCCTCGTCGCCTTCTTGACCATGGTGAAAAGAAACAGCCGCCGGAATTAAGTTATGACTGCCATCAGAGGTAAGTACAACGAACTTGCCGTCCTTCTTGGCGAGAATTCCACTTAGAATAGTTCGTTTGACCCGTTCGATCTGTTTAAAAGTGGCGCCTTCTGCCCCCTCAATCATTTTAAGAGTATCGCCATACACTAATTTAGATTTACTGGCGTAATTTTCGGGGACTTGGAATTTTTGGTTGTCGTCGGTTACAAGATAAGTGCCGTCAAACTTGCCAATAATGCCGGGCAGGTCTTTGGGGGAGGGTAAAAATTCGGAAAGGCTATCTTCCAGCTCTTTCATGAGCGTCTTAGCTGTTGCCAGGCTCGCGGCGGATTGCTGCAAGGCCTGATTTATGAATTGAATTTGCACTTTAGGACTCTTTTTTGTCATATTAATCAATATGTCATTGCGGGCTTGACCCGCAATCCAGTAAATTCGATTGGATTTTGATCGTTTACTGGATTCCGGCTCCGGGGCCGGAATGACTAGATACTAACCACTCTATACTCCCCTACTCCTCATCGTCAATCACGTCTTTTGATTGTACTGACGTTGGTAATAAGGGATCGACGTTGATCAATGGAGTTGAAGGCGGTACAACACCGTGACGTTTTTCGTCGGCGATCGCCATCCCCATGTTAAATTGTCGATTCATCCACAATTTTACCTTCTCTTCTACAAAGGCGGAATCAGTGCCGTAGGTTTGACTGGAGAGTCGACGAGCCTCTTCCTTAAAGTTCTTCTCCGGGGGCACTGGTGGCTTTAAAGAGGCCGCTGAAAAAGGCATACAGGTCATCCCGTTAACCATCATTTTAACGTACATGTGATGGGGTTCTAGAGTAATAAGATCGGTTTCGTTAAAAACCGGCGCGAATTCGGGAGCCAGATATTTAGCGTCAACCGCGCCCAGTGTTAAGGCAACAAAGGTGCCAACGTTGCCAAAGACGGCTTGCTGCAGTTCTTCCGGGAGCTGAGTGACGTATTGGTGAGTTAAATGCAAGCAGAGGTGCATTTTCCGAGCTTCGGATAGAATGTTGGCAAATGCCCCGGTGGCGAAATTCTGAAACTCGTCAACAAATAAGAAGAAGTAGGGCCTCTGGCTTTCGGGCCGCGTAACCCGCTGCATGGCCATAAATTGCAAACGACTAATGATCATTGAGCCTAGTAAATTAGAGTTATCTTCTCCAATTTTACCTTTAGCCAGGCTTACGAAGAAGATTTTGCCGGTGTCCATAATCTCGTCTAGTTTGATAGAAGAGGTTTTTTGGCCGAGAATATTGCGCATCGTGGAAGAAGACAGGAAACGACCGACTTTGTTTTGAATAGGGCTAACGGCTTCGGTAATTAGCTTTTGGTTGCCCTTCATTTCCATGAACTCTACCTCCCAGAAGCGTTTTATGACCGGGTCTTTTACTTGATACAGAATGAACTTGCGATAGTTATCATCATTTAGAAGACGCAGAACGCCAAGGAGAGTCGTCCCCGGCACTTCCAGCAGCGTTAAAAAACAGTTATTAAGGAGATATTCTAAACGTGGCCCCCAGGAATTTTCAAAGTTCTTTTTAAAGACTTCAACTAGTCCCGAAGCCATTAAGTTTTTTTGAGCTTGATCCGGGCACTCTAGAATATTCAAAGCCGGCGGCCGAGCGGTGTCGGAAGGATCAAACAGAACGACGTCTTTTAGTCGATGCTCCGGCACAAATTCTAAGAGTTCTTCGATAAGCTGACCGTGCGGATCGATAACCCCTACCCCGGCCCCACGCTCGATGTCTTGAACAATCATATTCTTAAAAATAGTCGACTTGCCGGTGCCGGTTTTCCCTATCGCGTACATGTGAACAGTGCGATCAATATCGCGAATCCCAAACTTTAGAGCCTTGTCGCGGAAAGTAGTGACCCCAAAATAAGTGCAATCTTTCGTTGGTAAGTTCAAAGGAGGCTCACTGCGACGCGCGAAGGCCCAGGAAATGGTGGGCGTTTCCACGGTGGCTGATGGCAAATGGAAAATAGAGGCCAACTCCTCCGTGTTTAGAATGTAGGATGAGGCATCGGGAAAGCGTCGCTTAATATAGTCATCGGTAAAAGCTTCGGGAACAGCGGCCGTGGCAGCGGCAAAGCTATTTAAATGAGAAGTGGAAAATTGAGTAAAAGAAGCCTCAAGAGCCCGCAAATATTCGGTGGTTAGGGCTTTGGTATAGCTTTTGACGATGAGGCGAATTCCCACCTCAAAGCCCATCTTAGTGAGTTTATTTTCGACCGCCTTTAATTCTAAATCTTGACCGGCTGAAAGCCGCACCGGCTGACTTTTATCGGCAGTGCGCGCCGGTGGTACATACGCGGCTGTCGTGAAAAGCTTTTTGGGAATATCTAAAAATATACTTAATAATTCCGTCGTGAAGGTTTTACCAATTTCTGACATTGATATCGTCACCGGTTTTAGCCCCATCCGAATCTTCTCCACATAGCTATAGCCGGCCTTTTGCCATTTGTCGGGGACCGGTCGCAGCAGAATCTGGATACCGGCCAAAGAAGCATCGTTAATGCCGGAAAGAGCGCCGGTAATGGCAGATAGCGGGTCAACTTCGAAATCCAAAAAGCTTTTAATCGGAAAAAATGTGGGTTTTGATAGTGATAAATAAGCCCCGGTAACGGCGTTTTCACCACCAATAGCCACTTCAGTCATATAATCCTTAACTTCTTTAATTTGAGAATCCGGGTATTGAGCGTAAATTTGACCTTCTACAAATGACTGGAGATGACGAGGAACGACGGCGTAAAAGACGATTTCGCCGCTGCGAACCACGATTTCAAATGATAGGTGTTCTTGAATTTCTGAAGACAATTGCAGCAAACCGTGCAACGAGGAAAACATCTGTTCCGAAGCGATAGGCGCTTTGTGAAGATCTAATACAGACAATTTTTCGGTGTTATTTTTGGGAACTTTAATTTCTAAAACGGCGTTGTCAAAAGTTTTTGAAACCGATTTCTGGGGCTCATAGGAACTCCGCCAGGCTAAATAGCCCGCTACTGCAACAATTGCGAATATAACGAGAACGGTAATCAGCACTATATTAAGTACTTAAAGATTCGCTGGATAATGGGAGTATAGTCCGACACAATTAAGGAAGCAAGTGCTTTTAGAATATGTCATTCCGGGCTTGACCCGGAATCCAGTCACATCGATTGACAGTTTACTGCTTGAGCATAAATTTGTCAGTGATCTTTTTAAAGGCCTTCTTCTCGATCTTGTATGGGCGCAGCATGAGCCGAAGGCTCCCCTTTGGGGCTGCGCCCCTACGTGGATTGAGAGAAGGCCACATAAAGTTCGTAAAACTTAAACCGATATTCGGAAATATTCGGACTCGATTCGGATTAATTCGGATGACAAATGAGAGTAAATCGGAGGTTACTGGATTCCGGGTCAAGCCCGGAATGACAAGAGGAATTATGACCACAATTAAATACCCGCCCCCTAATTTTGGAGGGCGGGTGAAGAAAGGAGAGAGAGACTTAATGGGATTTATATCACAAAACGCTCATTTGGTCAAGGCCAAGGACGAGAGTGACCTCGGCGCGGCTGCTGGAGTACTCTTTTTGGGCTGGTAAGTCACGAGTATTGTAAACGGTACTAATGTTTAAAGTGCGACCGAGGAGCGAGACGACCGGGAGGCTGGGATCACTAGTAATAATGAAACTCTTGGCATAATTACCGGTGGCATTAGTGGCCGTTAAAGCATCGCCGCCTAAATTCTGGATAAATCGCACCGCCCACAGACCCAAGCCCTCGCGGTCAGTGGCATTAAGGATGAGGACAGGCACTCGCTTTTCTTTAAGGAGGCCGCGGGTATAAAAATCAGACCAGTGGCTATCTAGTGTTTCACCAAGACCGGAAAAACCGGCGATGTTGGTTTTTTGCGGCTCTACCGTCTTTAAAAATAGTAGCACGTCCCCCATTTCGGTTAGACTTAAATTGGTAACGATATTTTCTTTTATAAAAGTAAGAATTTGTGGATAATGCCCGATATTTCTAAAACGCAATGATTCTTTAAAATCGGCCGGATTACTAGTCCATTTGGCTAAATTCGACTCGGTAATTAAGGCGTAACGGTCAATTGGAAGGGCTAAATTCTTTAAGATGACCTTGGAAATTAAGCCTAAACCAATTTTGGGATTTAAGCTGTCACCTAAAATAATGGCAGATGACAAAGGGGCAGCTCCCAGACCTAATGGGTAGTCAACAGTAACGTTGGTTGGAACCGACACGAAAGACAGACTTTTTTGATGTTTATCGAAAGTCGCTATCCCTAATTTCTTGACTTCTTCCAAACGGTCATCAGTAACGATAATGACTAGATTTAAAGGGGTGACGTCGTTCCAAACACGGCCTTCTGGAAAACTGCCGGAAGCGAGCGACAACGGTGATTTAATAAACTGCGCGAAAGACAAACCACCAAAAACGACCCCGGCCACCAGGATCCCTAAAATAGAAATTCCGGCGAGTTTTAGCCGGTGCGATAAAGTATGACGATTGCGGACGGCCTTCCAGGAAGCTTTTTTCGTAGTATTCCGGCGTGAAGTGGCAGTAACTCTTTTGGGCATTGAGTAGATATTAGATTCAGGTTGGGTGTGACGTCAAGAGGGAGTTTGATGGACAGAGATATTGAGGACAACAAGATGGATTTAATTTTCAATTCGAAATTTGAAATGAACGTTCACTTCGTTCACTACCAATTTGTGGCAAATTGTTGAATTCAATTTTTAAAATTTAAATTTTTAAACATTTAAAATTGAATTCAAATTGTAAATTGAAAATTTCAAATTATTACGTAAATAGATTATTAGTTAAGCCCGGAATGACAAGAGGAGTTTTCGAAGCTTCCCGTTGATGAGGACTTTGTTTTCTTTATAAAAATGCACTGCTGAGGGCAGGACTGATAGACCAACAATGACCGCGATGACAACCAATATATAGCGATCAATATTTGGGATCAAATTGCCAATGAAATAGCCAAACAGAGACGTTAAAAGGACCCAGAACAGACCGCCGATGACGTTAAAAGCTAAAAACCGCGGATAATCCATTTTGCCAATGCCGGCTACAATTGGAGCAAAAGTCCGAATAAAAGGCATAAAACGGGCCAAAATGATGGCTTTACCGCCGTGTTTTTTATAAAATTCTTCGGCTTTTTGAATATTTTTTTCGTGAAAAAAGAGGCCTTCTTTACGATTAAAAATCCGGTGCCCTACTCTGCGCCCAAACCAGTACCCAACGGAGTCGCCGACAATGGCGGCCACGGACGATAAGATGATCAACAGATAAATGTTAAGGTGACCGCGGGCTGCCAGCAAGCCGGCAGTAATGAGGAGACTATCCCCTGGTAGAAAAAAACCAAAGAGTAAACCCGATTCCGCAAAAACAATTCCTATAATTCCAACATACCCAAAACTTTGGATTAGGGAGACCAAATCGAAGTGCATTAAGTTAGTTTAGCAGCGAGAGTAACCACGGTCAATCACTTTGTCCCTAATTTGAAATTTGAATTCAATATTAAATTTTAAATGTTTCAAACATCGGTTGTTGTTACTTTACAAATTGGTAGCGAGCCAAGCGAGCGTATATTGATTTCAAATTGTAAATTGAAAATTTCAAATTCTTATTATATTAACTTCTCCACAATGCTCTTCGCGGCCTCCAGCTCCGGCTCAACAACAGCGGTGACGTTAAAGCCTCGTAAAAAGTCAGCATCAACCGCAGTGTGCGCCCTACAAAATATTTTAAGATTTGCGGCCACCCGACGAGTTTCTTTAATAATCAGTTCTTCCGCCATTACATCAGGAACAGCTAGGACGAGTGCCCGGGCCGACTCAATATGGGCCGCCTTAAGAACACTTTCGGAGGCAGGATCGCCGTAGACGAAGGACAGACCATGCATTCGAGCTTCTTTAAGAGCATGCAGATTATAATCAACGATCACGACCGGAATGTTGGCCGTGATGAGAGCTTCCGCGATATGCTTCCCCACTCGGCCATAGCCAACCAGAACGACGTGGTTAGTCGTGTCATTTGACCGCGCGATGACAACTCGGGCCGGCTTCTCTCCAGTCCAATTAAGCAACCCCGACAACCACCAATAAATATAATCCGCTTTATCAAAGAGAACCGGCAGAACTAAAAGTGACAAAATGATAACCGCCAAACAAACTTGATAAAATTCCGTGGTAATTAGATTAAGTCGCAGTCCTAGGGCTGCAATGATGAAGGCGAATTCCGAAGTCATCGTTAAACCCATCGCGACTTTAAAAGATATTTGACGATGGTATCCTAAGAATTTAACTGTCAAAAAGCTAACGGCGAACTTTATCGTTATAACGATTATAAATATTATTATAATAATAAACAGCGAACTTTTTATGACAGGTAGATCTACTAGGAATCCCAGAGATACGAAAAAAACCGCCGCGAAAAGGTCGCGCAAGGGCCTAATGATGCCGTGGATTTCGTGACTAAGCTCCGCTGAGGCCAGCATGACGCCACCTAAGAAAGCTCCAACGGCAAAGGAGATACCAAAAGAATATGTGACAAAGCCTAAAAGGACACAAGCCGCAAACGAAGCCACAGTCAGTAGTTCCCGACTCCCCAAAAATGCTAGTTTAGAGAATATCAACGGTATTACTTTACGGCCAACCAGCACAACGACGACCAGAAACGCTCCCGCTTTTAAAAGTGATAATAAAATGGTTAAGACAACACTACCGCCGGAAAGATCACCAGAAGCCGAAAAGATGACCAGGAGCGGAATCACCGCCAGATCTTGAATCAGCAGCCAGACGATGAGTAATTCGCCATAAACGGATTCCAGAGCGCCCTTGTCGGCTAGACTCTTGGCGATAATGGCTGTCGATGACAAAGAGATTAAACTACCAAAAAATAGCGCTTTAAATAAAGAAAAGTTAAAAAAGATCGTAAAAATTAAAGTACTGCCAATGATTGTCGCCAGAATCTGAAGGCATGCCCCCAAGATTGCAGGGCGCCCGGTTTTGAAAATACGTGATAATGAAAATTCCAGACCCACCGAAAAGAGCAGCATGGCAACGCCGAGTTCGGCCAGAGCCGGTGTTAAAGTTCCAACCCCAAAGCGAACCTTAAAAGCCACGCCGATGACGACACCGGCGACGAGATAACCAACGACCAACGGTAAGCGCAGCTTCTTGGCAACAGCTCCACCAACCACGGCGGCCAGTAAAGTAAACAGAAGTTCTAAAGAAAAGTTCCCGGACATAACTTTTATATTAACCTAATTAGCCCAATATGATAATATTCAAGTTATGCAAACCCTGGAAGATATTACCGTCAAAAACGCCAGTATAGAATTTAACATGGTGCCATCAGAACGAATAACTGAAATCTCTGAAAGCGTAGCCAGAGAGGCAAGTAGTACCTTCAACGAATCTTTCGGTGAAAGAAGTAAAGGAAGAACAACTAATGATTCCATTAAAGAATTTTGTACCCTTATGGATGAGTTTATTGACGCCACAATCGTAGGTGACGCAGATGTTTTTAGAGGAGAAAAGTTGTCGAAAGAAGAAATTGGCTTTATCGCAATGATGACAATGACCACAGAACTTTTTGTAACTAATCGTGCTCGTGAGGTTAAAGCTGCAAGACTTGGGATTAAACCGGAAAGAGATGACGTTGGAGCTGAAGCGGCGTATAGAGGTGCCATATTTACGCATTTGGTAGCTTCAGTATTTCTTAATAATAATGTAACCTACGATGAAGCAAAAAGCTTTTGGGAAGGCCTGCGCACAATAAATAAGGCAGCAACAATTAATGGCGAAGAGCCAAGTACTACTTATATTGATCAACTATACCGCGGAGTTATGGCAGAAGTGGCTACTGCGTTTGCCATCCAAGCTGGAGATATTGGAGGTAAAGAAGTTTATGAAGTACTAGAACCGTCCAGAAACGACGACCTACGCAACCAATTGGATTTAATTGTGGTTAGCCCATCTGGAAAAAGAATATACGTTCAATGCAAGGGTGTAGCTCGTATGGAGGAGTCACGAGTGACTATGTACGATCCAAGTCAAAACTACGATTGGTCTCAAAGTAAATATGATCTCAGTAGATTACTAGATAAAGCCTACTTTGATAGGGCGGATCTTGCCTGTTTGGTGGAGGTAGGATTTGCGAGCCCAGATTTGGAAGAGTATACTGGCGTAACCACGCCAAAAGGAGCTGGTCAAATTTTTAATCGCATTAAATCAGCCGTGAAAGACTTAGATAAGGAGAGTGTTCTCGCATGAACCATGAACAAGCTCTAGAATTAATTA
>JAPLWK010000003.1:0-36801 GCA_026396615.1 candidate division WWE3 bacterium
TGGTGGTGGTACTATTACTAAGCTTACGGCTGTATGCTCCGCGGTAACTGGATTATAAACATACATACTGAGTCCAGCTAGGTAGATTACTTAGCTGGCTCAGATTAGGGTTATGGTTCGAAGGAGGTGTGATATAAAATTATGATCAAGGATTTTAATATTTCTCTTAAGTCAAGTAGGTTTCAAGCAGGTTTTACTCTAGTTGAACTTTTAGTAGTTATCGCTCTTATCGCCATTCTTGGTGTAGTAGCTATTGCAGCCATTAATCCCGCAGCTAAGATTCAAAGTGCTACGGACGCCAGAGCTGTGGCTAACGTCCAGGCTCTTGGGAAGGCTTTTGAAGCTTGTATTGCGGATGAAATGAGCGACACAACCAACCCCATTTCTGCGGCAGTTGCTACTAACTCTTGCTGTGGAGCTGCGGCTGCTGGTGCTTGTGTAAGTACCGGTCTCTCCACTAATAATTATGGTTATGCGACTGGATTTCCTACTGGTGTAACAGTAACCCGAGGTCCGGCTGCTGGAACGGCTATCTGTATTTCTCAGGCGATGGGTACCGGTACTGCTCCTAACAACAACACGAAATACGTCGTTGGTGGTGGTACTATTACTAAGCTTACGGCTGTATGCTCGGCCGTGTCTGGCACCTAGTTAAATTCTAATAGTGTAGATTCGCGGACAGTGGCTTTTTGCAGTCTGCGATTCTACACACAGTTAGTTATCGTAATGATTATAAATGTGACGACACTTAAATTAAATCATAAATTTCGCAATGGTTTCACTTTAGTTGAACTTTTAGTTGTTATTGCTCTAATTGCTATTTTAGGGGTGGTTGCAATTGCGGCAATTAATCCGTCTGCAAAAATAAATAGCGCCACAGATGCCAAGGCTATGGCGAATGTGGAAACTCTTGGAAAAACAATGGAGTCCTGCGTAGCAGATAGGCTAACTGCGGGACAAACAAAGGCCCAATCAATAACTGATTGTTGTGGTGCCGATGGTAGTACTGTTCCTCTTCAAACATGTACTAGTAGTGGCTCTTTAGGTAGCGGTATTGGGGTTGCTAACTACGGGTATGGGTATTCTAGCGGTTTCATAACTTTAGGTTTGACTATAAATCGATCAGTTGCCGGTGGGACCGGTCTTTGTATTTCTCAAACTCAGGGAACTGGGACTTCGCCAAATAATAATACAAAGTATGTATTGGGCGGCGGTACGCTTGTTAAAAATCAACCGGTTTGCTCTTTAGGATCTTAGGAATTAGCTATGTCAACAAACTGGGAGAGTGGTTTTACTTTGGTCGAGTTGCTGGTGGTAATGGTAATTATTGCAATCTTAGGGGTGGTAGTGTTAGTTAGTATTGATCCCACCAATAAAATAAACAGCGCGCATGATTCGCAAGCTCTCCAAAACATTAATGCTTTGGCGTTGGCTTTTGAGTCTTGTACGACTGTTGAGATTGGTAAAGATTTATCTACTAGCGCCGCGGTTGATCTTTGCTGCGGTGCTAGCGACACGGGGCCGTGTATTAGTGGCGGAACGCGTGGGCTGGGATCGTTGTTCTACGGTTTTGCCGGCGGCTTTCCAGAGTTTTCTGCTGTAAATCGTGGCCCTGCTGGTGGGACCCAAGTCTGCATGTCTCAGCCGCGAGGCAGCGATAGTAATTTTGCGACTTATGTTCTGGGTGGTGGGAATATTAGCGAAACATCTGTAAGCGGTTGCCATGATGGCATAGTCCAACCTTAATATATGACAAAAATACATTCCAAAGGCTTCACATTAGTAGAGTTGCTAGTAGTAATTGGAATTATCGCTATATTAGGCGTTGTGGCAATTACAGCTATGGATCCTGCTAAAACTCTATCGAGAGCTCGTGATGGTCGCAGGAAGACAGACATAAAAACTACTCAGGGTGCGCTTGAGTTGTATTTTAGTCAGAATCGAGCATATCCAGCAACAGCGCCTTCTAATCCCGGCCTGACTTTCGGTGATCAGTTAACAGATGGTACTAATGTTTTTATGAAAGTTTTACCTCAAGATCCATCTGCGACATGGGGCTATTGTTACACACAACTTACAGCAACGAGCTATGTGATTTGCGCTCCAGTTGAAGATGCAGGAAGTGTCTCTGTTCCTACTGGAGTGACTTCATGCATAGTTACTGCCACTAACGCTCCACCACCGCCGACAAAAGCTGGTGATTATTGCGTCACCAACCCCTTCTAGTAGAATTTCTTTTTTTAAGGTATCTTTAAAATATATCGTTTTATTTTTAAAAATTTAAATATTTAAACATTAAAAATTGATTAAAAATTACAAATTAAAAATTAAAAATTTAATCTGTTACTGGATTCCGGGTCAAGCCCGGAATGACAGGTTGTGTGGCGGGTTCACCCTAGTTGAACTATTAATTGTAATGGCGGTGATGGTGGTGATTTTTGCCGCAAAAAAACTTTGTCATTCCGGCCCCGGAGCCGGAATCCAGTAACCAAGAATGCGTAAACAAGGTTACGTCTACATTTTAGCTAGTGGTCGTAATGGGACTATTTATGTAGGAGTCACTTCTAATTTAGAAAAGAGAATGTTTGTGCACAAGGAAGGCTTGCTTAAGAAAAGCTTTACTCGTTACTATAATGTAGACAAACTAGTCTACTTCGAGCAGTATGAAAATATTAGAGATGCAATTTCTAGAGAAAAACAATTAAAAAATTGGAAGAGGTCGTGGAAGATTGATCTAATTGAAAAAGAGAATAAAGAATGGAAGGATTTATATGAAAATTATTTTTAATCGGTTGACTGGATTCCGGGTCAAGCCCGGAATGACAGGTGGGGTTGGTTATGAGGGTGGGTTCACTCTCGTGGAGTTACTAATCGTCATTGCGGTGATGGTGGTGATTTTTGCGGCCATTATCCCCTCTTTTAACAACTTTACTAAAAGTCAGTATTTGGAACAAGCGACGCAGCAGCTCATAAATGACCTCCGCAGTGCCCAATCAAAGGCTCAACAAGGCGTTAGCGTTGGCGGGGCGACGGCTTACTGTTGGTTTTTGTTGACCGGTAACACAGCGTCGTCAGCATATACAGTTGGTACTTCTAACGCCGCCGTTTGTACCGCTTCCAATACCGTTTCTACTTTAAGTTTGCCAAATTCTATTTCTTTTAAAGATGCTGGCGGTAAGAGTATCTATTTTAATCAGCTGACCGGATCTCTTAACAACGCGGCTTCAACAATAACAATCCAAATCGGTAATGACACGGTTAACAAATGCGTTAACATTGATCCTTCAGGAAATATTTATGCAACGTCTTGCTAACGAACGTGGACAAACTTTAGTCGAAGCTCTGCTGGCGGTCGCCTTTGCTGTGGTTGTCGTGGTGGCTTTGGTCGGCGTTGGGATTACGGCGATGCGGACGGCGGATTACGGCAAGAATCAGGCCGAGGCGACGAGACTTTCCACAGAGGCTTTAGAATTATTACGAAATCAGCGTGACGGCGGCTGGGCTAATTTTCTAGCGGTGGCTCAGAACTGCGTCAATCCTCCGAATACTGGATGCTGTTTACCTCAAAGTAATGTATTGTCTATGACGGCTACCCAGACTCCCTTAAGCTGTTTGGTTGCCAGTGGTGGTTATAACCGTTACGTTGTTCCGGTAATTTCGGCTAGTTCTATTGTATATACAGTGCATACCTCTTATATAGAAGGTTCTGTGTCGCGTGATGTGTCGCTAACGCAGACTTTTACAAATTGGCACTAAATGATGGTGGAAAACAAACAACAAACAACAAACAACAATAATCGTGGATTTACCCTCGTCGAAATGCTGATCTCGATTGCCGTCATTGCCGTCGTCGGAGTTCTCGGCGGCGATATTTTAATTGCTTCTGTTCGGTCGTACAACAAATCGCAAACTATTAACCAACTCACTCAAAACGGTGACTTTGCTCTTAGCCAGATGACAGAGAGTTTAAGGAATGCCTCAGTCATTAACCAAGTGGTTACAAATTTAACTAGTAGCTCTATTAGTTACGTTGACCAATTTGGAAATCTCAAAACATATAATATGGTCGACGGCAGCGTGAGTTGCAGTTCAAACGACAATGGTTCTTTGAACGATAATACTAATCAGTTATTAAACACAAATATTTCCAACAATCCTACCGCCCGTTTAATAGCCGGCAGTTTTGTAGCTTCCACGGACTTGAAGTTAGTGACTATCTCAATGACTTTAGGTCAACCTTGTAGTAATGGCACGCGAATTGACAATACTGCTACCACAACTTTAACAACAACTGTCGTCGTGCGAGGTGGGTATCAATAATCGACCTACAATTGCGCCACGACGTTTTTCGTGACATTATTTAACATATGAAACCAGAATCAGGCCAAGCTTTAATAATAATCGTCATGGTCCTCGTTTTGTCTTTAGCAACAGGCCTGGCCGTCGCTACCCGCTCCTCTTCGACGGTCCATCAAACTACTAATTTAGCGGCTTCCGAACAGGCTTTGGCGACCGCCGAGTCGGCGATAGAAGAGATTCTGGCTTCAAATATTGGTTCTGATGATGGAGCGAATGCTAATAATGTTGGCAACAATTTAGGATTTGTTGAGACTAGTAAAAATGGAACGAATAAGTGTAAGAGCGGTGATTTCCCTGGTGGTCTCTGCTACAAAAAATATAACGCCGATGCTAGTAATTGGGCTTCTGTGTCAGTAAGTCGTACACCAATCATAGGTAATACTCAGCCTTTTTCTTTTAAAATAGATAAAGACGACGTGCAGCAGGTATGGTTGATGGACCCGTCAACTTCTGTTCCGTTTAATAATTTAAGTAATACTTTACTGGCACCTATCTCAGTTTGTTGGGTAACTGCCGGTGATCCTGGCTCTTTAGGGAGTGGTACAGATCCAGCCGCTATTGAGATAACTACAATAACTGGTTCAACTGGTGGACCCTACTCAATGAACAAACAAGCGTTCGATCCGTTGAGTTCTAGAAAAGTATTAAATAATTTTAACGGTATTGTTGGTGGCTCTCAACCATTAGGTACTGTTACTTACACACACTGCGCGACATTGCAGGTAAATATAGGTCAAGCTCTTCGTATCAGGTCTTATTACGCTAATACAACCGTCGGGGTTATGCCAACCGGAGCAACTACAATCCCTTTTCAAGCCAACGTCATTACCGCCACTGGTTATTCAGGCGATTCAAAGCGCACGGTGCAGGTTACAAAGACCTTGCCTCAACTGCCGGGAATATTCGATTACGCGATTTTTAGTGGTGGGAGCCTTATAAACCAGTAGGGAATTTAAACCAAAAAATACTGCCTTTGCCGACTATCGACTCCACTCCAATCGTCCCATTCATCTTTTCCACGAACGATTTGCTAATATAAAGGCCAAGTCCTGTGCCGCCGGCTATAGCCGCCGTGCTAAAAGAACTGTCCAGTCGACTAAATTTGTGAAAGAGTTTTAGTTGATCCTCTTTAGAAATGCCGTTGCCAGTATCAACCACCGAAACTTTGACATACTTTTTAGCGGCTTCATCAGAAAGTTTCTCCAGTCTTACTGTAATTCCACCAGTTAGCGTAAATTTAAAAGCGTTGCCAAGCAAATTTACAATGATCTCTCGTAACTTTTCTTCGTCGGCTCGCACAATTGGACTTGCGGTTCCGTCACCAACTAGAGCTTGCCCAAACTTTTGCGGCGGTTTTCCGGGAATCAAATTTTCAAACTTTAACATTAACTTTTTCTCAACCGCTTTCACTTGAAAATCTTCCGTAACGTCACTTAGTAACTTGGCAATATCAACGTCGACAGGATGCAATTCCAGCCGATTCTGATCGACTCGCGAGGTATCTAAAAGATCATTAATTAAACTTAACATTCGTTCCACTCCGCGATTAGCTTTAAGCAAATACGTTTTTTGGCTGTCATTTAGAGCCGCCCCTTTGTTTCCTAACAACCACAAATAATTTTTGATAATCGTCATTGGGGTTCGCAATTCATGAGAAGTAATCGACACGAACTCGTCTTTTTGTCGCTCGATTAACTTTTCGGTAGTCATATCAGTAATAGTGATTAGGCATTCGGCTTTATTATCGGAAAGTTTAATGGTGGAGGCTTTTAAATTAACTACGTATTCTCGCATTGAGGGGGTGGTAATGGTAATGTTTTCCAAAGTGACAATGGGGGTAGTCTCCTTAAAACAGAAATCAGAAAATTTAACAGCCGCATTACTGGCATCCCTTAAATTAATTCTTTTATCGGCCAACTGCCCTAAAATATTTTCGGTCACTTCCTCCACCATTCGTTCGGCCGCTTTGTTAAAAATAGTTATTTTGTAGTCGCTGTTAACGGCGATGACCGGCTCGGAAACCCCGTCCAGCAGCTCTTTTAAACGGCGTTTTTCTTCTAAAAGTTCTACACTGCGTTTGTAAATTTCTTGGGTAATTACGTGATTCTCGTTCACGCTATAGATGATAACTTACTTTTTACTAATTGTGTATTTTTTTAAAAAAGATACCGGTCGCAAAGACTCTTTATAATGTCTAAGCCCAGGAATTCCGAAATCCTGTTCGAAATTTAGATACTCAACGCCGTAATTTATTAAATTCAAAGCAATCTGCTGCTCTAAGAACTGAAAAATGCCAGGATACTTTGCGTCGGCCTTACGATAATGTCCGATGGCACATTCTTTGTTTATAATTTCACATACACCCCAGGCAATTAACTCACTTTCCACATAAATTCCTGTTGAAACCAGATTATTAAAACTTTTTGCATCTTGCAGAAGCCTTTTGATTGCTATGGACTCATGCAGTAATTTTTTATGACGGGACTCTTCCCAAATTTCAAATAAAGACTCTACACGTATCGCAGCCTTTGAATTAGTAATGTCAACAACATCTACTTGATAGTTTTTTGTATCACGAGTGAATCGATTGGCGAGGTTTCGCCAGTTATGATATTTACTACCATCAAGTCTAGATAACTCACTAAGGCTACAAATATAATCAAAGTCATCACGATTCTCACAAACGTTAAATTGTTGTGTTAGTTCTGATAATTGCTTATTGACACAATCTTCGGGTATCAGACTTAGATAATTTTCAATACCGTTTGATCCGGATTTATCTAGAAGAATATCTATCGTTTCTACGATATTGCAGAAACCTAAAAAAGAGTAAAAAAAATTGTCGCTTTGGTAATCTTGAAATTTTACTACTAGGTTTCCAAAGAGGTTGGAAATCTCTATCATATTTGAGACGTTGTACGTCCACATACTCAAAAAATTAAAATCTGAGTAAGATGGGAACTTAAATGTAAAAGCTTGTATATCAGCTTTATCTGATAATTCCAGCTTCTTAAATGTTGGGAAATTGGGAATCATTATTTAACACTTTACAACCTCTACATTGATGTTAATCTTATTATACAGGTACTGGATGTATTTAAAATGATCATCGTTTTGCAGACTATTAAAAAAGACATTACCGCTAAAATAGCTGTTGTTGCTTTCGTCCTTTTTACTCTCTGGTGGCTCTTACTCTCACGACTTCCCAATGATAGTATTTGGCATGGCTGGTTTGCCGGTCTTTACGGCATAATTGCTTTATGGGGTGGAATTAACGGTATTCTGATCGCTTGTAAATGGGGCGGATTTAAGAGTACTATGGGTAAGGCTTTAATTGCTTTATCAGTTGGTCTAATTCTTCAGGAATTTGGTCAGTTAGCTTACTCTTATTACATTTCTATTTTAGGAATAGATGTTCCCTACCCCTCAATTGGTGATGCCGGCTTTTTTGGCAGTATTCCTTTTTATGCCTTGGGAGTAATCTTTTTGGCTAAAGCCGTCGGGGTTCAAATTTCCTTTAAATCTTTTAATAAAAAATGGTTGTCACTAATTTTGCCGGTGGGGCTGCTTGCCTTGTCGTACGTACTTTTTCTAAGAGGTTACGTTCCCGATTTTAGTCAGCCTTTTAAAGTATTTTTAGATTTTGGTTATCCAATCGGTCAAGCGGTCTACATTTCTATTGCTCTGGTAACTTATCTCCTATCGCGAGATAAGCTCGGAGGAGTTATGAAGAATCGGATTCTTTTTGTTCTAGGGGCGCTTTTGGTTCAGTATTGCGCCGATTCCTACTTTCTATATCAAGCTAGTAACGCCACTTGGAGTTTGAGTGGCTTGAGTGATTATCTTTACGTTGTCTCTTACTTTGTAATGGCCTTTGCTCTTATTCAGTTGCGAACGACTCTTAAAAATCTGCGTTCCCAGAACATAAAATCTTCCGCTGAGTCTTATGGTACTGACGTACTTGGTAGTGACGTTACTAAATACGAGGCGGTAATTTTGGCAATTATTAACGAACAACGGCAAATACTGGGGTCGGTGGCAGATGATATTGCTAAGAGCGTTAACGGTTTGGAGTATTCTGGACTTAACAAGGTAAAACTAACTTCCGATCCCAAACTAGCTTTAGAGGATTTAGTTAAGAGCTACAGCCAGATGTTCGGGGCGACGTCTGTTGAAGTTAGCAAGGACGCCTTAAAGAGGACAGGTCTTAACATCATGACCTCAGAATTACCAGATATACTAAAATAACTTGTCATTCCGGGCTTGACCCGGAATCCAGTAACCAATTCAATTAGAAGTTAGCCAGTTAGATGATTAGAGGTTAGATTTTGAAGTTAGATTGTTAGAAAATTAGATAAAAATTCTAACATCGAAAAGATTCCAATTTCTAATTCCAATTTCCAACTGTCTAAATAGGCTAACTTTTAAATCTGTTGCTAGATTCCGGCTCTAGGGCCGGAATGACGTGTTAGTAGATGTTTTCGTTAGGATACTTTAGTCCCCTACTCGTCTTGGTAACATCGAAATCTTTAGCCTCAAACGTTTTGTTAAGATACTCCACTATTTTACCTTCCTCAAAAGGCTTACAGGAATAAACATCAAGAGTAATAAAACCGCGTTTAGCGAATGTGTGAATACTAATATGAGATTCCTCAATGATCACAAAACCGCTAAAACCACCGGGATCCTTGCCCCCAAGAGTCGTATTACCGTCAGCCTTTATAATCACCGGCTCGGTTAATTTACGCATCTTAGCCAGCTTTACCAAGTCGTTAAGGACGTCAAAGCACAGTTCCATGTTGCTCAGAGCTTGGTAACTGCAGCCGTAGGCGTCGTAAGTAAGATGTTCCCCGAATTTGGCCACACTATACAATTACATATTTTGGCTGTTACTGCAAGACGTAAATCACGCCGATCTGTATAAAATGAATAATACGGACTATACTTGGCTTATGCCTCTTTGGGTCTTTTATGCTGTCCTCGGGGCGGCGGTTAATACTGTTGCCAATTTCGTTGACAAGTTAGTCTTGGAGCGACATGTTAAAGATTATCGAGGACTGGTGATTTTTAGCGCTATTGTTGGCTTTGTAGTTGGCACTATAATCTGGGCGTCGACCGGATTCCAACTCTTGTCTCTAACAAATAGTTTGATAGCGTTGGCGGTTGGTGTTCTGTCAATTATCGCTACTGCTATCTACTTTAAGGCATTGCAAGATACTTCCACGAGCACAGTCATTCTGATCTTCCAATTTATTCCGTTTCTTGTTTTAGCGATGGCGGCGGTCTTTCTTAAAGAATCGTTGACATTGCAAAGTATCCTGGGGTTTCTACTAATTCTCTTTCCGGCGATCGCGATTTCCTGGGAAGGTGGGAGTATAAAAGACTTCAAAGTTAATAAGAGTCTGGTTTTAGTCCTGATAGTTGACGTTCTGTGGGCTGTTGCTTCGATTTTGATGAAATACGTGACGGAAACACAGACATTTAGTAGCTTGATTTCGTATGAGAGCTGGGGTTGGGGACTAGGGGGTCTAATTCTGGTCATCCTCTTTCCGACGATTCGTCAGGCATTCGCTACAAATGTTAGAAAGGTCAGCAAACTTGGTCTGACGATTATAGTCATCAATGAGTTTATTTACGTGATGAGTAAGCTCCTGGGATTCCTAGCGATTTCGCTTGGTCCCGTGTACCTAGTCAGCGTTTTGGGGAGCACTCAAGTCTTTTTCGCGGTGATCTTTGGACTAGTACTAGGCTTAATCGCGCCTAAGATCTTCAAAGAAGACAACACCAAACAAGGTTTAATCAAAAAAGCCGTTTGTTCAGTTTTGATTTTTGCAGGAGTTGTTCTAGTCAGTTAGTTGTAGTGCAAGGGGATTCAAGTTAATTAAAAACTTTAGAATCCCCTTTTTGTTTTCTTTCTCTAACCCCTAATCAAAAAGCTTCTTACACGAGTACTGCTTATTATTCTACTGACATTTATTAACACGTGTTAAATTATGTCAATTAGCTTAATTGTTAAGATGAAGGAAAGATTTAAGCCAAGCCAAAGAAATCACGAAAAGGACGGTCATTTTCAATACTCGTCACTACAAAAATCCTAACATACCCGCCTGCTCGTAGGTACTCTCTTAAAAATTCCACTTCTTTCTCGCAAGGATACGCGTGCAAATAAACACTTTCTTGCAACTGGTAGAAACCCCAAACTTTAAGATACTCCATAATTTGCGCTCTTAAGGGACTCTGTTCTTTGGGAATGTCGTAACTGACCAGACGCCAAGTGTGATCCCAAGTTCGCGGCTCTTTAATTTCTAGAGTATCTAGAGAGTATTTAAGAATTTTGTGGCGACCGGAATCGGTAATTTCAACTACCCCGACTCCTTTTTCTTGACTAATTGTTACCAGTTTTTGCTTTTCCAAGCGTTTTAAAGTCCTTTTTAGATATGGAATATTGAAGCGCCGCCACGGCTCGGGAGCATCTTGGTCTTTTATAAGGGATTTAAAGACTGTTGAGAACTTTGGAGCAACTAAAGAGGCCATCAAAAACGCTCCGTCCCCCACCAATTCAAGAACATCTTTAGTGCCGGCGTATTTCTTTTCTCGTAACTCCTCAGCTACTTGTCTTGATAATGTTTGTGATAGTCCTTTAACGGAATCAACGTAACCTCGTTGCTCTGTAGTATTTTTAGTATCTTCTTTAGCGAAGTTTTTAGTCATATATTATCACAACACCTTATATTGACAATTTACAACACGTGTTAAATTATGTCAATGTTTCGTTATACGAAGATAGTCAAATTAATACCAATCTGTGGTTTAGTGTGCTACAGATTAGTACTAATTTGCATAGACAGTTCGTATAATAAGCTATCTTGATTAGCTAACGAGATTAATAATTAGGGTGACTATCTTGTCCTTATCGCGAGGTTCGCTACAGGCGACTAGAATCGTTAATGCTGTTAGTACAGACGGAGTAAGTTTAGCAACGTCTAAAATATTAGCTTGTTTTAAAAACCAGACGAAGGCAAAAGCGCCACTTCTTTTGTTACCGTCAACAAACGGATGATTTTTCACCATAAAGTAAAGTAGATGAGAGGCTTTTTCTTCTAAACTGGCATAAAGATCTTGGTCACCAAAAGACTGCATTACGTTACCAACGATTCCCGCCACACTTCCGGGATTTCTCTCCATTCCAAAGATATCCGTCGCTTCTGACTTCTTGGCTAGCTCATTCTTCAGCTCATTTAAGCCGTTCACCAGCTTCTCGGCTGTCAGTTCCACTTTCTTTTTAGTCAGTTTACCTGCGGAAAGTAGGTTTTTATCATAGGCGTTAAGCGATAACCAAGTATCGGCAAACAGCGTTACCAGTTCAACGGCGCCTTTAGTGTCTACCTCAGATCCTTTTGGCAGCAGTTTTTTGAGATCATCGACAGCGCTCAGAAATTGTGAATAGTTCGCAGCGATTCTGGTTTTATTAACAACGAATCCATCAACAATATATCCGTGGAGTGTTTTAGTTGCCCATTTTCTAAATTCTATGGCGACTTTGGAGTTTGTTCTGTAGCCAACGCCTAAAATAACATCCAAAGAATATAGAATTACTGGTTTGTCGGAATTTGCATTATGCATTTTTTGCATATTGCTTTTGGCTTCAATTTCGCCATCTCTAAATATATTATTGATATGACGGGACACAACTGATTGATCGACACCAAACAGATTTATAATTTGACTTTGGGTAGCCCAGATCGTTTCGCGGGTAAAATCGCCTCGGAGCTCGATAGCCCCGTTTTTTGCTTGATATATAACAATTTCGCGATGTTTTAAGATCTTTTTCATATATAATTAGAATACTCTAATTTAGTAATCGCGTCATCGCATAGATAAACTAAATGTATAGATCCTATAGGGTTTGACTGGGCAGCATTTTTGTGCTATTCTGTCAAGTGTGGAATGCGTTCTCGTATCCCATCAAAAGGTTAGATACTAATTAGGCACTAGATCCCTATCGCAACGGGGTCTTTTGCGTTTTCTACCAAATAGGAGGTAGAGAGATGAAAAATAGAATATGGTTAGTGGCAGTGGCTCTGTTCGTGCTCGCCTTCGTGCTCTCTGCCTCAGAGGCAGGTGGCGAACATGCTGGATCGGCAAGACCGGATTCGTTTGTTCCCGTAATTGAGTATGTGTCTGATCAACCGATACAGATCACTTACTACGATTCGGACTCTTCACCGAAGCCGGTTGCTACAGCCGTCCCCACAGCGGTGCCAACAATGGCTCCTTTGCCGACCGCAGTTCCAACTTCTGAACCAACAGCGGGAGTAATTCCGACGCGGGTTCCGCAGGTTGCAGAACAAGCGCAGGCGCAGGTGCAGGTGGTTGTAGCTCCGAAGATCGCCGCCCCTCCAGCAGCGCCTACCAGTGCGCCGCAGCGGGTAGATGTTAAAGTGCTACCTATCGTAGGTCAACATCAGTCGCACCTCAGTACTTGTGAGGCATCGGCGGCAGCTGCTGTACTAGCGGCATCAGGTGGTGGTAGTGTTAGCTTTTGGGAAGACCTGATTGTGCGCAACACTATGCTAGCTAACAATCCGACAGACGGTTTTTGGGGCGCTTTAAACGGAGACTTTGCTATTGACGGCATTCCTCCGATTACACCACACTTGCCGGATCAGCCGATTGATAGCTACGTGGGTCCTTCATATGGGATTCACGCTGGTGCCTTGGCGCCGGTGATCGCGAGTTTAGCTTCGAACCTAGTCTCCGTTAAGGTTGCTCATCTAAACTTTCTCGGCTTGCGCCAAGAACTAGATGCTGGAAATCCAGTTGAAGTGTGGGTTGTTAATACCCCGCCTTATAACTGGAAGACTCGCATTCTAGCTGACGGGACGGTGGTTCATGCTTATGAACATACGGTGCTCGTCATCGGCTATGGCTATACAGAGTATGCTGACGGAAGCCGCCAATACTCATACAAGGTGATCGACCCGTCTTTGGACACTGTCTACACCTGGCGCGATGAAGACGATTTTTATCGGGGAACTTGGCAAAGCGCATTTGGCGGCATGTCGCTTGTCTTCGTTCCAAAAGTGGCATTACGTTAGTAATGCGTTTAGGGAGTAATTATTTTGCGCAAGCACTTAATTACTCCCTTTTTGTTTGTTGACATATGTATTACATTGTAATACATTATAGTCAGGCTTATGAATGTTGAGATAGAGGAGTTAATTTGGGACGATTTTAATGTATCGCATATTGCTAGGCACAAAGTAAGAGTTTCAGAAGTTGAGATGGCGTTGGAAGATAAAAACATTAAATTTTTTAACGCACATAGCAGTAGGTTTGTTGCCTTAGGTAGTGCTGGCAAACGTCTGCTTTCGATCATAATCGCAACTAAAGATAATAATAAATTCTATGTTGTTACGGCTCGTGACGCGAGCAAACGAGAAAGGCGGTTTTACCTAAATGAAAAAAGCTAACAAAATACCAAAATTTAATAATTTAAAAGATGAGGCTCATTTTTGGGATACTCACGACATTACTGATTATCTGTCCGAGCTCACACCAGCTAAACTATCCTTCAAAACCGGTGTTGAAAAGAAGGAAGTTGTAACAATTCGAGTCGCGGAGTCTCTAAAAAAGGAGTTGACTCGAGTCGCTGATTGTTACGACATTTCCCCATCATCATTAGTACGAATGTGGGTGGTAGAGAAACTACGTAGCGCCGATGTAGTTTGTTGAATCTCCTTGCAACTTTTTCCAATCTGATGCATCATTAAGTGAGATTTAATTCTCATGAGAAAAAGGCTGCTGTCCATATCCATTTCCGTTGCTGTTATCTTCGTTATTGGAGCTTTAATTTATTCCAATTGGGGCAAGCTTAGCAACGTCAAAAATCTAGTTAACGAGGTTAGCTATAAACTCCACTTCCCTATCGTAGCAATTATAGACGGAAATCCTCTAAACACTCATAAAAGTAATATTTTATATCGTTCCGACGTCGACGTTTATTTCACCAAAGAATGGCAGTATTTAAGTACCCAAGGTGGTGAGAGCGTCGATCAGAAATATTCGAGTTACGAAGACGTGGTTAACACGTTAGTTAAGGAAAGAATTATTCATAATGAGCTAGTAACGGAAAAATTGGTGCCTAGCGAGGCCGATGTCGAAATTTATATAACCCGTAATTCTAATTTTAACAAAGCTGACGCTCTTGCGGCTATTCAGAATTATGGCTGGAATTGGCAGGATTATTTATTTAGACAACGCGCAGAGTTGGAGGAAAAAATATTAAGAAATCAGCGAGACAACTTCGCGAATGTTAGCTATCTTCAGATTTGGCATGAGGTTCCCACTAATGACTACACATTATACGCCGAAAAACTGGCTTCGGAATCAGCGACTAAGTTAAAGTCCGGACTTTCTTTTGGGGCGGTTTTCGCTTCAATATCGGCGGAAGCTCAAAACTCGGATTTTAATAAAACTAAGCCTTTTTCCATTAGTATAGCCAGTATTTCCGGCCAACTACTTTCTAGCGCTAATAATAATATGACTCCCTATATGAGTGACTTTCTTAGCACCATTGGGAAAAATCCAAAAAATAAAGTCGGGAAGTTTATTTATAGTCCATACACGGACTTAATAACTATATACTTGGTTAATCAGGCTAATCTGGCTGGTTCAGAAGGCTTTGACTCTTGGTTGGAAAGATTAAATAAGCAGTCTTTGGTACTGGGTTTTAGAAATTCGGTAACTTCCGCGTTTGCAAATTCCGGCTTTTTTAACCCAACCTTTCACATAGTAGATCCCTCAGGGGGGGCTATTAGTGGTAGTTATTTAAATATGGACGCGATCAGTGATAATTTTTCTGAACAAAGTCAGGGTCACGCATGCCCTAAATATGACCCGACTTATGATGTGTCCTGTAATATTGGTTCTGGGAGCAGCTGCACTATTTCAGGTGGTGTTGACTGTACTAATGGGTATTGGACTCCTGGCGTTTGTATTGTTGATAAAGACTCCGGTTGTTCGCCAAATTGTTCAACCGGTTCCAATTTTGTTTCTTTTAAGTTTGGTTTATACGCTAGTAATAGTTACTTTAAGGTTACGGCTACTGGCATTGAATACGATTTTCAAAATATTATCAATGGCGACCAGTGCCAATACACCTATGGGCATTGGATTTGTGATTCTGCTAATGGTAGTAGTGCGGATATTTACCTTGTTTATAAAGCTCGGACTGTGTCGCCACCACCAAGTGGCACAACTTACTGCTCAACGGACACGAATACTCCTACTTGCAGCACTGGTAATTCCGGAGCTCAATGTACCAATCCTGCCGATTGTTACAGCTGCAATGGTACCTCTTGCGATAATGGCAGGCCTTCAAATAAGAATTCTTGTACCTCTACCCCCAATAGTTGCTTGGCTGCCTGTGTTCCCGGTTCAAATCCAACGGCTACTTATACTTCTACAACCGCCCATATTAATTGGACTCCCGGATCCGGAGGAGCGGTTTGGTATGCCATTTACGCCAAGCCGGCTAGTAGCGGTTCTTGCCCGTCAGCTGGTGGTAACTGGTCTAATAGTTGTATCTTCGATTCGGTAACTGGCGATAGTAGTAATCCTGTAAACGGTACTACGGCATGTGTTTTGGGTGTTACTGTAAATGGGTATACTCTTACGGAAACGACTCATCAAGATCTTACCGGTTTAACAGCTAATACAAAATACTGTGTTAAATTAAAGACAATAGGGAATAGCTGTACTCCAGATTACGTCATAAATTTCACTACGCCGGCTACACCGCCTACGTGTACCGTAGATAGTACTGCAGCGTGGGTTACGCCGCTAAACGGAACGATTGCTGCGGTGACTGTTCCGGTTTCTTACACCGAATCCGCTTCAGTTACTTGGTCGCCCTCAGTAATAATCGGCAACGCCCCTGTTTCTTACTGGAAATTAGACGAAGCTAGCGGTCAATCAGCTACAGATTCGATTGGGCCTAACACTGCGACGGGAGTAAGTACCACGATTGTTTCTGGAATTTCCGGTAAAGCTCGAAGCTTTAATGGTACTAGCGCTTATATTAAAGCTCCTATTGGTACTCATTTTGGATATAACAATCCCTTAACTGTTCAGGCTTGGGTAAATATAACCGCCACCACTAACGGACCGGTTTTTGGTATTACTGATTCTCCTCCCGGGGGCGGCTGGAACGTGCCTTTTATTAGTGTGAACAGCACAAATATTTATGGCTGGATTTGGGGTGTTAATAATAATATGCCAATTAGCGCGGTTACTTCTACAGGTTGGCACTTACTAACAATGACTTACACGCCCACCGGCGGCGGTCGGGAAATTTTGTACATCGATGGCAGGGCGGCAGCTAGTGGGACTGGTTCCTATACCGCTAACAATTCCACGGTTTATTGGACAAACTATATTTCCGGGTCTAAACCAGACGGAGTAAATTCTTATTTCAATGGGGTTATTGATGAGGTCAAGATTTACAATTACACTCGAACCCCAGCTGAGGTTTTAACCGAAGTTTTAGCTTCTACCACAATTGGTACTTGTCCGGTTGGGAAAACTTGTGGTCTAACAATTTCTTCTTTTTGGCCGGCGGTTTATGGGCCTACTACTTTGTCGATGGCTACTTCTCCTGTTTCCGCTCCTATTTGTACTCCTAAACCAATCTGCGTGGTTCAAAAGCCCGGCTCACCAACGTCACCTGTTACTTCGATAATTACAGATACTTCGGCCACTATTACCTGGATTGCTCCTGCTGTAGGATCTAAAAGCTGTACTTTTGATAGTACTGCTTGCAACCGTTGCTCATACGATTACAATATTGCTTACGGACTGACTTCTGATCCTACTACTGCGTTAGATTACAACAGTTGGCAAGTTTCCGGCCCTATAGGGGTTGAGCCTACACTTAGCTACACTATTAATGGTCTCTCTTGCAATACTACTTACCATTATCGCATAAAGCGTGGTTCCGGCTACCCTAATGTTGAAAGTGATTGGACTGGCGATGCCACTTTTACTACCGCTGCTTGCAGTGTAACTTGTACCGGCCCTACCCCCAGCACTACCGATTGGGTCACGCCCGCTAATGGTCTAGTGAATGTTAAAACAGCGGCGGTTAGCTATAGCACTGGTGCTATAACCACTTTTTCTCCCAGCATTACTCCGGCCTTAGCGACTGTTGGCACTTGCCCAAGCAGTTTCACCGGTAACACCCCTGTCGCCTATTGGAAAATGGATGAAGCAGGTGGATCGACCGTTTACAATAGTTCAGGGAGTAGCTATACAGGAACTGCTACTGGTACCACGGTGACGACCGGAGTGAATGGCAATGCTCGGAGCCTAAATGGCGGCACCGATATAATCACCGTTCCAGTTAGTGACGCTAATTTAGATTTAGGGAGCAACACTAACTCGCTTACAGTCGAGGCTTGGATTAATCCCACCAATTTATTAGTTACCAATAATGTTTATGTGGTACACACGGGTTGGTATATTTTGGGAATGAAAACCGATGGGGTTGGAGATGTGAGATTTTATGACAATAATACCGGTAGTGGAGCGTACACTACTACAGCCCTAACAACTGGATCGTGGCATCACGTTGTTGGAGTTAAGAATGGCACGAGCTTTGCCATCTATTTTGACGGTGTACTACAACCGATTGTTTTACAGGGTACCTGGAGCAGTTCTGGTAATTTGAATCAGACGATCTATATTGGTGGGAGTAGTGCGGCGCATATGATTGGGGGTATTGACGAGGTTAAAATCTACAATTACGCTCGCAACCAAGCCCAGATTTTAGAGGATATGGGTAGCTGTAATCTAACCGTTTCCGCGGCAGATAGCGTTAATTACGGCCCGGCGACTCTGTCAATGACAACCAATCCGTTCTCTAGTCCTCTCTGTACTAACAAACCGATTTGCGTGGTTCAAAAGCCGGCGACTCCAACTTCACTCACGGCCACTAGTATTACTTCTAATAGTGAGACTTTGGGTTGGTCGTCTTTCAGCACCGGAGCTATACCCAGCGCTTACTGGAAATTAGATGAAGCCCTCGCTTCCGCCCCGGTCATCGATTCTTCAGGTTCCGGCAATACCGGTAAGGCGACTGGCACAACCGTTGTTTCGGGAGTATCTGGAAATGCTCGCAGTTTTAACGGCAGTAGTGATTACATTGATTTAGGCTCTAATTTTGCCGGTATAACTAATAAATTTACGATTTCTTTTTGGGTGAATCCCGCAACTTCCCAAGTAACATACGCCGATATTTTCGGTAATCACGGCGGAACTACTCCGGTGGGCATGGTCTTTCAACAGAATGACACTACCACTAATCAATATTCGTTTGCTTACGGGAATGGTTATAATTATGTTGGTTCTAATGTTGTTAACCTAGCGGCTAATACTTGGCAGCATGTGGCAATTACTAAAGACTCAACTAACTGCATTATCTACATAAATGGCGTGGCTGGTACTCCGGCTCCTTGTACTTCTTTAGTTTCACCGCAGACCACCTATCCCGCGAATCTTCGACTCGGCACCGGTTTTGTTGGTGGTCTTAGACCGTTTAACGGTAAAATTGATGACTTTAAAATTTATTATTACGTTCGCACTCCGGCTCAGATCCTTGATGACAAGAATTTAGTGGTGACTGCTCCTACGGGTTGTACTTGGGATGCTAATACTTGCTCTGCTTGCCAATATAATTATTACGCTGAGTGGGGTTTGTCGTCCGGAAATTATACGGCGGGAAATAGTGGCTGGTTGAATAATCCTCCGGCCGCTTGGAATAATGAAATCACGTCCACTAGTATTTCCGGACTGACTTGCAACACTCCTTATTATTGGCGAGTGCGTCGTGGCACCGGTTACAACAACGCCGGGAATGGCGTCGAAAGTCTTTCCACCGAGTCTACTTTTACGACCAGCGCCTGCCCCTACCCTACTGGTCAGATTTATTTTAATGGTTCCACCGATGACACAAAGAGAATGCACGTGGTTAATCCGCCGTCATCCGGAAGCCTAAATGTCGGTTTTACCGGTAATGTAGAGTCTACGGCTGTTAATAACGCTAATATTGACTTTGCCTTGAATCCAACCTCAACCAGTTGGACTAATTTATCAACGGCTTCTTGTGGTGGTGGGGTATCTATTTGCCCAATAACTAGCGTTTCTCCAACCGGTGGTTTTAATATTCCATATAACTTTACAAATTATGGTAATTATTTGTTTAGGATTAGCGGTGGCAGTCCCACTCAAACATGTGTTGGCGATCCGTGGTGTAGTTCATTTTACGCTATGACTTCCGGCACTACTTACAGTAGTCTAGGGGCTTACGCTTGCCCTGCCTATTATGACTGCGGTTCTATGTATAATACTTTTATTACCGATCAAGATTACCTAACTTTAGTGGTTTGTAAAGATAAAGAAGCGGGTCTGGGCGGTCCAGTTACGAGTTTAAGTACATCAGCTGGGTCGGTCGCACATGACGGGATAGTTGACACTATAATTACCAGTGATAAAAGCAGTATCAAATTAAACTCCACGATTCCCTGGCCAAGTAGTTATTTAGCCTGTATGGATGGAACTGTTAAATTGCAAGTTTCAACGACGAACACCTTCTCAAGTATCGCTTTCTCATCTGACTATGTTTATAAGCAGGATGTTGACAGTAACTACCATCTTTATAACAAAGTATCAGATAATATTGTTGGAGATACATCAAGTTATTCATTTCCCCTCACGGACTTTGCGGTTCCAACTGACATTATTAGTGGTCAAATATATTATTGGAGAGCAATTCGCTACATGAATACTAATGATGCGGATGCTAGTACCGGATCAGCTTCCGACATCAGAGCTTTTGTGATTCCTCCAATGTCTACCATTACATTAACTGTTAAAGATTGGGATACTAGATCTACTTGTACCGGTGGTACTCCCAATATATTGCAAGATGGGTCTACTGTGTCTGTTATAGATACACCTGCAGGTGGATTATTGCCGAGCTTTTCAGTAACCCAAATTATTTATAATGGGGCTCCAAACTACACTTATACTTTTTTGATTCCTACCGGTGATAGTTACCATGTGCGTGTTGCGAAGACAGGATACAGTAGCTGTGATGGTAACTACACCGCAGCCGGTTCGGCTAATATAAATTTAAATATTTCTCAGTCGATTCCTGGTTGGATTCAGGCGGTTGATGGTGATGTTTATATTAAGGGACTAACTTCATCAAATCCATTTCCTAATTTTAATAATTATCTAATGACTGGAACGTTACCAAATATCCCTGGAATTTTAGGTTCTAGGTTGACAGCAACTCCAAGTTTTTTGCCAGGTTACATTTCAACTGGGAGTCCGAAGTATGTAGGTGAGGTAAGTATTTCTTGCGATCAACTGAACACTGTAATTTCCAAATGTTCTGGTGGTTGTGCTGTTGGATCTTATACAGTTACCAGTAATCCTAGTTACACAACCGTTGGTTCAGTTAAAACAGCTAACAGTAGTACTACTGTTGTGCTCTCCTCATTTTCTGATTTGCAACAATACACTTATGTTATTCCATCAGGTTCATTCTTGGTATGCGGCGACATTAACGTTACAAATTATTCTAATACAACAAAGTCGACAACGCCTGGAATAACAGCCAAACTTGATCCTGGTATTTTTGTGGTGCCGTCGAAGACTTTAAGCTCTTCCGGAGTGGGAACATCTCATGTGTCATGGAAAGAAATTAGTCAATAAAGTATACTTAAAATAATTATGGATATCATGGGACTGGACCTCGGAACGACTCAAATAAAGTATGTTTCGATCCGCAAACAAACTAAAATACTGCTTGGCTTTGGGAGTGCGCCTTCGCCTAAAGTGTCACTAGACTCCGAAAACCCGGAGGATATCGAGTCCTACTCCAATTATTTAAAAGAATTCTTCAACTCCCAAAGCGACGTCCCTCCTCTCGTCACTGTAGGCCTCCCCGAGTATAAAGTCTTTAATCGTATTATTAGTGTTCCCAAAATGAGTGAGAAAGAGCTCAAGACGGCTATTCCCTTGGAAGCCGAGCAGTATTTACCAATTCCCATTAAAGACGTCGTTTACGATTACCGAGTGGTTGAAGAAACCGATTCCGGCAAAAAGCAAAATGTTATTTTAATCGCCGCCCCAAAAGTACTCATCAAAAAGTACGCCACTATTATTTCTAAAGCCGGTTTTACGCTGGTGGGACTAGAGCCGGAAACGGCCGCAATTTCCCGTTGTACGATTGATTTAACTTCCAGCCCCATGGCCACTCTAATTGTAAATATTGGCGCGTCATCGACCGACATGGCTTTAGTTTATGGTGGCGTCGTCCGCTTCACACGGAGTATTGGGACTGGCGGCAATGCGCTTTCGCGAGCTATTTCTCAAGAACTAGGCTTTGAATCTTCTCAAGCGGAAGAATACAAAAAAGCCTACGGTTTAGACGAATCGCAACTGGAAGGTAAAGTAATGAAGGCCATGCGACCGGTTTTTGAAACTATTGTGGACGAAATCAGACGGGCTCTCGCCTATTACCAAACGCACCAAACCCAAAGCCCGATTCTTAAGCGCTTGGTCCTTTGTGGCGGTACCGCCTCTCTGCCCGGTGTCCTGGTTTATTTAGCTTCCGCCCTTAATTTAGAGGCGCAACTCGCCAACCCCTGGGTTCAAATAAAAAATAACGGCAAATTTTCGGATAAAGAGCTGGAAGCAATTGGCCCCACTTTCGCAGTCGCTGCAGGCCTGGCCTTAAAGGAGTTTTAATGATTGATATAAATTTATTACCACCGGAAATAAGGGTTTTAGAAAAGAAGGCCCGCTTTTCTAAAATTATCCTCTTTATTGGCGGGGTGGCTTTGCTAGCGTCCGTTATATTTATAATAGGTGTTACTGTTAATTATATTATAGTAAAAAATAACTTATCCCAAAATCAACTTAAACTAACCACAACCACTCAAGAAATCGCCACTTACAAAGCTTTAGAAGCATCCGCCATAGATGTCACTGCCAAGTACAAAGAGTTGCAAGCGGCCTTTAAAGTTCGGGAATTATACTCACAGTTTTTTGCGGCCTTAAACGGCATGGTGCCACAGGATGTAAAAGTTTCGGAAATTAATTTTTTAGCGACTAATAAAGTTAGTTTAAGCGGCGAATCACAAGGCTATTTGTCGCTAGCCGGCTTTGTAAAAACTTTAGAAGATCCTAAAACCAGTAAAATTTTTGTAAACCCGGTGCTTAATAGTGTAGTTTTAAACAGCCAAACCGGTAAAGTTCAATTTGTAATGGAATTAGGGCTAAAAGAAGGGAGTTTGTTGGCCAAATGATTAGTTCAAAGCGTTTTCAACAAGATTTTAAATTATACCTGCCTGGAATAATCCTGGCGGCGATATCATTAATTTTGATTGCTATCAGTTCTATCTTATTAACTAAAAGTATTAATAATTCGGAATTAGTTAAATCAACAAATACAGGGTTAAGTACTTTAAGTAGCCGTCTCACAACTTTAAAAGTTTATGCTAGTAATCAAAACGAACTGCGGGCCGATAATTTGTTGTTTGATTCCGTTTTAACCTCTGATCCTTCAGTGCCTGTAGTCGTTACCCAGGTTCAGCAGTTGGCAATTGATAGTAGCGTTTCTTTATCGGCTTTGCAGTTCTCGCCGGGCGCTCCGACCGGTTCCGGTGCCGCCTCGTCCAACAACGTAATTGGGATGCAGTTATCGGTGAGTGGTAGTTATAATAATGTGTCGGCTTTTTTGCGAAATGTGGAAAATTGCGGCCGCTTAATTAATGTAAAATCTTTACGACTTTCAACTTCAAACGTCGGGTTGACCGCCGGTCAAACCGATATTACTCAGGCGGTAACGGCAACATTAACTCTTGAAAGTCCGTATTATGTAAAAAGCAGTAAAGCCGAAACGGCCACGGTGGACCTTAAAAATCCGGAGTTCATAAAGATGGTGACGTTACTGAGGACTTTTAAAATTTATGCGCCGCGAGTGGATAATAGTGGGATTGGAAAATCAAACCCGTTTCAGTAACCGCCATTTCTTAATAGCACTGTGGTTGCCAGACAATAAAATTTCAGGAACCTTTTGACCGTTGTAGTCTTCCGGCCTCGTATACTGAGGATATTCTAAATTATCGCCATCAGAAAATGATTCTTGCATTGTCGCTTCAGGTTTAGTCAAAACCTTGGGAATAAGCCTAACGACGGAGTCAACAATAGTCATAGCGGGAATTTCGCCACCGGTTAAAATATATTTACCAATCGAAATTTGGGCATCGACTAAACTTCTAATTCGTTCATCAAACCCTTCATAATGGCCACAGATTAATATCAAATGTTCTTTGAGGGATAGTTTTTGCGCCGTCGCTTCGTCATAAATCTGACCTTGAGGCGTCATTAAAACAACGTACGATTCCGGCCGGCGTAATTCTTGCAAAGCCTTGGCGATCGGCTCCACTCGCAGAACCATACCGACTCCGCCACCATAAGGTGAACCGTCAACGGTGCCTCGTTTATCAATGGCCCAGTCGCGCAGTTGCCGAAAATTTATAGTGATTAAATCCTGGTCGCGAGCTCGTTTAATGATAGAGGTATCAAAAGGTCCGGCGAACATTTCTGGAAAAAGCGTTATAACGTCAATAATCATTCTGTTGAAGTTTCGGTCGTTGGTTCTGAGGCGACTAATTCGTTGGCGAGTCTAATATCGACCCTTTTTCCTTCTTTTATGGCAATGACTTTAATAATATTGCGCAGGCTTTTAATAGTGCGGCCACCCTTGCCAATCACCAGGCCGGCTTCCGAGGGCTCAACTTTTAAATTTAATACCAATTGCTCCGGTGTGGCATCTTCGGTAATAGATACCGCTTCGGTGTTTTTAACTATTTTCTTGACTAAGAATTCAAGTAGTTCTTTCATGATTTTTTCTTGCTCTTTGGCGCGTATTTAACAAACGCCGTATCACCGGCCATAAGTTTACTCACAGCGGTCGACATTACAGCTCCCACACCCTTCCAGTAAGCAATCCGATCATTATTTAATTCCAATTTAGCTGGATTATGGGAAGGATCAAAATGACCCAGAGTTTCCAAAACCTCGCCATTGCGCTTAGTTCGGGTTTTAGTAGCCACCACGCGGTAGCTAGGGGCGTTCTTCTTTCCAAATTTTGCCAATCGAATACTTACAGACATAAGAGTGTGGCCATTCTAGCTGATGTTATCAAGGTTGGCAAGGGCATTTTCAGCGGCCGCTTGTTCAGCCCGTTGTTTGCTACTACCCTCCCCCTCACCGGCCTTAGTATTTCCTAAAAAG
This sequence comes from candidate division WWE3 bacterium, assembly GCA_026396615.1. Taxonomy (NCBI): domain Bacteria; phylum candidate division WWE3; species candidate division WWE3 bacterium. The sequence goes on from JAPLWK010000003.1 coordinate 24,730, forward strand.
ACGCCAACCGCGAACTTCTTGTCATGATCAGGGCCGCTTTCATCTAAAACTTTGTATTGCGGAGTAAGGCCCTTCTTTTCTTGAGCCTCTTCTTGGAAGCGACTTTTAAAGTCACGGTAAGATTCGTTTTTAACGATCTCGTCCAGTTTATAAAACAGGTTCTTTAGAAGATACCGACGGCAAAAATCGATATCAAAACTATCCATGTAGATCGCTCCTAAAACGGCTTCAAAAGTGTTGGCCAGTAGATACTCTTTAGTCCGGCCGCCGGAGGCTTCTTCGCCGTGGCTTAGCAGTAAAAAGTTGCCATACCCCAGCTTGGCGGATTCCGCGGCAAGCGACACCGTACAGACCGCCGCGGCGCGGTAACTGGTAAGCATCCCTTCCGGCTCCCGGGGATAATTATTAAATAAAAATTCAGAAGTTAAAAACTGCAAAATAGAGTCGCCTAAAAATTCGAGCCGCTCATTGCTGGGATTTTGGTAATTACTGTGTTCGTTAAGGTACGAGCGATGAGTAAAGGCTGTCGCTACTAATTCTTTATTTTTAAATTCCAAACCAATAATTGTTTCGGCTTTTGAAAAATCCATAATTATTCTTCGACTTTTTCTGATACTAATCTGGTCAAATCGCCAACAGTTTTAATTCTTAAGCCATCCTCCTTAGAAAAAGTGATGTTAAAATCATCTTCAAGTTTATCTAAAATTTCTACAATTTCTAAACTGTGAATGTTTAAGTCAGCCTCAAAGTCCGCTGAAGCTGTTAATTGGGCCTCTTCGACGCCGGTTTTTTCGATCACGACTAATTTTATTTTATCTACGATGTTTGTCATTTTGATACGAGTGTTCCCAAAACTCCATTTACAAATTTACCGCTAGTTTCGCCGCCGAACTCTTTGGCCAAATCAATTGCTTCGTTAATGGCGACTTTGGGAGGCACGGTGTCGTCAAAATATAGCTCAAAAACAGAAATTCGCAAAGCGGCTAAATCTACTTTGGCAATTTTGCTGGTAGGCCATTCCGGGGCGGCGGTGGTAATTAATTTATCTATTTCCGCTAAATTATCGATTACCCCTTTAACTATTTTTATCGCCAGTTCATGGTCAAACTCGGTAGCTTCCACCGACTCCGCGATTTCTTTAATTGTTGTTTCCGGCTCGTGAGAAATAAAAGACCACGAAAAAAGAGAGGCGAGGGCAATTTGTCTTCCAGTGTGCCGTAAATCAGCCATTATGTAATTTCATTATTTGCCGCAAGCGCTACAGATGTAGTGCGGTCTTTTATCTTGACCACAATTAGCACACTTTACCGTGCCGGCGGCCGTTAATTTTAAATTTATTTTTCGGCGGGCGGCGCGGCCTCTCGAAAATCGTCTTTTAGGTAATGGTGTCATATTTTTTTAGAACTATAACCTTGGTAATACCGTAACATCTTTCAAATTCAACGGCAAGGTCGTCATATTTTTCCGAGATTACTCGGTCACGACCGCATAAATATACCACAAAACCGTTATCTTGCAACAGCGGGCTTAAAAGCTTAATTAGATGGGTAGTTGGCGTTACGTATGGCGGGTCTAAGAAAATCAAATCAAATTTTTGATCGGCATCGTGTTTTACAAAATGGGGGACGTCATCCCTAGTTACTGTCGCTGCCTCCAGCAAATTTAGACGGTTTAACGTCATGCTAATAGCATCAACGGCCTTTTCATCCTGATCTATAAAGTAACAGGACCGTGCCCCGCGACTAAGGGCTTCCAGGCCCAAGGCGCCTGTTCCCGCGAAGAGGTCAAGTACAGCAGCATCGTTAACCTTATCGTCAATTATGGAGAAAATGGCGTTGCGAACCACTTCTTTGGTGGGCTCTAGGGTTACTGTTGTGGGCACTGTGATTAGTTGACCCTTGTAGTTTCCAGAAATCGTTTTCAACTCTGTTATCAATTTTGACGTCGCTGTATATTTATTAAGATCAGCCAAAATCCGTTGTGCCCAATCACGCGCATTAATTAGCAGCTCTACATCACTGGGATCAGCCAGTTTAAAGCCTAAATCGCCACTTTGCAAGGTGCCGTAGAGTTCGCCGCCGCCCCGCATTGCCAAATCGATTTTAGCAAGCTCAAGTCCGTTGTGATGGATCTCTAATGCTTTAAGGCGACGAGTGTCAGAATCGCCATCGCTGGTAAAGAGCAAACAATAAGCCTGTTGACCGCCTCTACCGACCCTGCCACGCAGCTGATGCAGGCTGGCTAGCCCAAAACGCTCGGCGCCTTCAATCACTATTATAGAGGCTTCCGGGATGTCGACGCCAACTTCCACGACCGGTGTACTCACTAAAACGTCAACGCGATGCTCTCTGAAGTCCGCAATGACCTTGTCCTTATCGGTTGACGACATGCGGCCGTGCAGCAGACCAACTTTAAGAGGTTTAAGGGATTTTTTAAGCAGCTCGAATTCTTTAGTGGCGGCTTTGACGGTCTTTAGCGACTCTGCCAACGACTCGTCTATAAATGGAAAAATAATGAAAGTCGGCTGATTTTCTTTTTTAAGCCAGGCATAGGCGCCGTCCCGTTTACTTTTAGGGACGACCCAAGTCGTCACTGGCTTCCGACCAACTGGCATTTCGGTGATTGCCGACAGGTCCAAATCTCCCATCACAGTCAGCTGTAAAGATCGGGGAATCGGAGTGGCGGTCATTGTTAATAAATGTGGCACTCCCCCATTTTCGGCTTTTGAGCGATTTAAAAGTTCTGTTCTTTGTTCGACACCAAAACGATGTTGCTCATCGATAATGGCTAGAGCAATATTGTCAAAATTCTGACGATAAAGAAGCGCGTGGGTACCAATAATAATTGTCGGTTTATTATTGTTTGTACTCGATTCGGATTTTCTTGACCCGGTCATAATTTTAATTTCGATGCTCAAGGGGTCAAAAAGCTTTTTAAATGTTTCGTAGTGTTGATTGGCTAAAATCTCGGTCGGAGCCATGTAGAGCACCGATGCGCCATTTAAGACCGTCAAATAGGCGCTAATTGCAGCCACGATAGTTTTACCACTGCCAACGTCGCCCTCTAGCAACCGGTTCATCGGTTCATTTTTCACTAGGTCAGAGTTAATCTCGTCAACGGCTTGTTGTTGTGACTTGGTTAGTTTAAATGGCAACGCGTCAACAAATCTATTGATTTTCGCTTTATCACTCGCGTCATATTTAAGTTGACGAGCTAGTTTATTAACTTTCCAAGTTTCACGTCGAATCAAGCCTTCTAAAGCCACTAAAAAGACTTCGTCAAAAGCCAGTCGTTTTTTAGCTGCTTCTTGCGATGTCAAATTATCTGGGAAGTGAATTTGTTTTAGGGCGACGTCAATTGCTATTAATTCTTCGGTTTGACGGAGTTCAAGCGGCAGAAATTCGGTCACAAATTCGCTTAGTAGCAGGTCAAACGTAGCGTGGATGCGAGAACGGAGCCATTTTGAGCTGACGCCTTGGGTTTCAGGGTAAATGGGAACAAGGCGGCCGGTGTGAATTGGGATTCCGTCAGACTTTAAAATCTCAAAGTCCGGTCCAATAAAGGCCGGTTTGCCACTAAAAGCCTCTAATTTTCCGGAAAAACTAATTCTATCGCCGGCCTTAAAACTGCGGGCCAAATATGGTTGGTTAAACCAGTACAGCTTGATCTTACCCGTCTCATCTGAAACGACGCCTTCCGCGAAATTCTTGCCGTTTCTAGTGAAAATGTTCTTGATACTGATTACATCGCCAATTACCGTCACCGGTTCGCTGGCGATGAGGTTGCTAATTTTACGAATAATTGAAAAGTCCTCGTAACGAAAGGGGAAATGATATAAAAGGTCGTGAACGGTGTGGATTTCTAAAACTGACAGTAGGGCTTTATTACGCGGTCCTATCAGAGGTACCTTGTCGATACTATCGTTTAAAGTCAGCACCCCTAAATTTTACACTAATCGGGTACCGTCCGGTACATGACTAAACTATTGCTAAATATTTCATTCACCTTTATAAATTACTTAATTTAGTTTTCTAATAAAAAAGGAGGAGAAATGATTATAAATACAAAGTGTTTAGAGGTGCAAACAGGATATCCTCATGTTCTAGTTGCAGAGGATCCGCCGACTTTAAAGCTGCGTTATCCACGTCAGGAGGAGGTTACTTTAAAGGCTCGTTGTCCTACTACTTTAACCATTGCCGATTGGTTTGCAACGCCCAATAAACGGACTGAACGGGAGGTATCATTCACTTTCAGAGTTGGAAATCAGAACCAATTACGGTGATCTTTAGGACTCGTAGCGGTCTTGATGTCTCAGTTGTTTTAGAAATAATTCGTGTTTGCTGAAACCATGAACAAGTTCAAGTAACGCCCCAGTGTTTTAATAATATTGGGGCGTTTTTATCGAATAAACGCGGGAAGAATTGAGCCCAAGACTAAAGCCACCGTGGCGGCGGCAACGATTATTTTTAGTAATTTTTGGTGTCTTCTTAGTGCTCCCATAATCTCATTTGTCATTCCGGGCTTGACCCGGAATCCAGTAACTGGATTCTGAATCAAGTTCAGAATGACGTGTTGGCTGTTACCTTGTTATCTGAAAACTTTTTACAGTTTCGTACAACTTCTTAGCCTCCGCATTATTCTCAAAATGTTCTCGAACCGGCTTTATCAAAATATCTAAATCGCGGGCCACGGCGGCTTTTAGGTCCATTGGATGTAATGCTCCAGATTCATAATCATTAGTGACCTCGTCAAACGTTTGGTATTCTTTATCACCGCCATGTTCCGCCGTTCGTTCTATCTTAAAGCTGGGGAGACTTAGCATAATAATATATTTGACGTACTCCAATACAGGGTTGCCAGCGACGATAAGTGGCGGGCAAAAAGCGGTTTTAATTTTAGCGGCAATTTCGGAAGCGCTGTCGTGCATGTAGATGGCGCTGGTAGGATCGCTCTTGCTCATTTTTGACTTGACCATTACTTCTTCAGGGTTATCGCCCTCTTTAGTGCCTTTAAGCCCTAGTAACATGTGATGGTGGATGGCCACTGGCACTTTCCAGTGTAGTTTATGGGCCACTTCGCGAGCAATCACATTGGCGCGGCGTTGATCCATGCCCATTTCTACCATATCAAGGTCCAGTTCGAAAATATCGCTGACCTGCATAGCGGGGTACAAAAATTGGGCAAAAATAAGTTTGTCTTTTTCGTTGCGACCGGCAATGGTTAAGGTTTTTGTGACGCGGTCGAGTGTCAACTCTTTAGAAACTCTGAGCAGCCTTTCAATGTAGGTCTTTCGGGTCAGCAGATCACTGGCCCAGACCACCTCGACTTTATTAGTGTTGATTCCGGCGGCTTTCCAGACCTCTATAAAATATTTACCGGCGGTTTTAATTTTTTCTAAATCGCCACCCAGTTTGTTGTTAATCATGCCGTGAAAGTCGGCCAGGAATAAAATGACGTGCACACCGGTCTCCAATAATTTCTTAACATACAGGGCCCGCAGGAGTCCAAAATGAATGGGGGCGATGCCGCTCGGTTCAAAGCCATCGTAGCAAACCGGATGTTCTTTAGTTTGGAAAAGCTTTAGTAATTCCTCTTCGGTAATGATTTCCTCGGCGATGGCTTTAAGATGTTCAACTTTTTCCTGTGGGGTCATAGCTATAATATTAACATTAAGTTTGGTCCGCAGGGCAGGAGTCGAACCTGCGAAAGGTTGATTTACAGTCAACTGCTCAACCGTAGAGCCTCCTGCGGAAATCAACCTGCATTTTAGCTTAATAAAGCTTCCGTCACAACAGATAAATTCTTTACCCTCCGTAGCTTTAGCGAAGGAGGGTTGGTATAATAAATTCGTGACTAGATCCCGAGCTTTCAAAATTAACCTCCCCCACTTTCATAAACCGCGGAATTTATTGCAAGTGGTAGTGTGGCTTACTACTGCGATATTTTCCGTACTGGCTGCCGGTTTTGTGGCTTCATTCCTTGTGGTAACCATAGTATCTAAAGATTTACCGTCTCCCAATAAATTAATTACTCGCCAAGTAGATCAATCGACTAAAATTATGGATCGCAACGGCAAGCTGCTGTACGAAGTTTACGGCAACACTAATCGTACCTTAGTTACTTTAGATAAAATATCTCCGTACTTAATTCAAGCTACCTTAGCTACCGAAGACGCCCAATTCTATGAGCATGGCGGCTTTTCTCCTAAGGGCTTTGTGCGTGGTATTTATTTGTGCGTTACCCGTCAAGGCTGCGCCGGGGGCTCAACTTTAACTCAACAACTAGTCCGTAACTCTTTAATCTCCAATGAGCGCACGATTTTTAGGAAAATTCGGGAATTTATATTGGCGATGCAAATCGAGAAAGTTTATTCCAAAGACGAAATTTTACAAATGTATTTTAACGAAGCTCCGTACGGTGGCCAAGCAGTGGGAGTGGAAGCCGCTTCCGAAATGTACTTTGGCAAAAAGGCTTCCGATTTAACTTTAGCCGAGGGGGCCATGATGGCGGGCCTGCCGCAAGCACCTTCGTATTACTCGCCTTTCGGGGTGCACCCTGAATACACTAAAGGTCGGCAAACTTACGTCCTTCATTTAATGCGAGATGTGGGTTGGGTAGATAAATCCGGCCAGAACCACAAGATTGCAGCCGAAATTATTGAAGCCGCTAAAAACGAAACGCTAGTTTACAACGATACCGGCGGAAAAATAGAAGCGGCCCATTTTGTGATGTATGTTAAAAAGCTACTTACTGATCGCTTTGGGGAGCAAATGGTGGCTAGCGGCGGCCTGCAGGTTACAACGACGTTAGATTTAGATAAACAGAATATTTTGCAAAAGACTATTACCGATCAAGTGACTCTTGATGAAAAACAGTACGGTTATAGTAACGGAGCCGGAGTTTTGGAAGATCCTAAGACTGGGGAAATTTTAGCGATGGTGGGCAGCCGTAATTATTTCGACAAAAATTACGACGGTAAATATAACGTCACGATTGCCTCCCGTCAGCCAGGATCCGCTATTAAACCAATTAATTACGCTACTGCTTTAAAACAGGGCTACACTGCCGCCACTGTTCTCTACGACGTTCAAACCCAGTTTACCGGAGCATCGGCTTCTGAGCCATATATTCCGGTTAACTACGATGGTAAGTTTCGGGGCCCCATTCAGCTGCGGTATGCTCTCGCTAACTCTTTAAATATTCCGGCCGTTAAAGTTCTTAAGTTAGTGGGACTGGAAAACATGATTAAGACGGCTTCGGATATGGGTATCGACACTTTTTCCGATCCTTCCCGCTACGGTTTGTCACTAACTTTAGGTGGTGGCGAAACTAATCTTTTGGAGCTAACAGGGGCCTATGCCACTTTCGCCAATACCGGTACTTTTAATACTCCGGTTTTTATTCTTAAAGTAACTGATTCTAAAGGGTCTTCTTTATACAACACTCCCACTTCGTCCGGTCGTAAGGTCTTAGATAGCGGCATTGCCTATATAATTTCCGACATTTTAGCGGATAACGACGCTCGTTCCATGGAGTTTGGCACCGGGTCCACTTTGCATATTCCGGGGTATACTGTTTCCGTAAAAACTGGAACTACTAATGATCTAAAAGACAATTGGACGGTTGGTTACACGCCTGATTTGACTTTAGGTATATGGGTTGGCAATAACGATAATACTCAAATGAAAAACGTGGCCTCGGGAATTAGCGGCGCCTCTTACATTTGGAACAAGGCAATTAAAGAGTATTTAAAAGATAAAAAAGACGTTCCATTCGTAAAACCGGATAATGTTGTTCAGGTTAAGATCGATGCGCAGACCGGCGGCGCCGCTACCGGCGACTTTCCATCACGTCTTGAGTATTTCCTAAAAGGCACGGAACCGACATCCGAAAGTCAAATGAGGCGTCGTTTAACTATTTGTAAAGTCGACGGTAAGATTGCCTCACAGTCTTGTATTGACGCCAAAAAGACCGAGGAGAAAACCTTCCTCTTTCTAATTGCCGAGTTGCCGGAGTGGCAGGACGCGGTGGATAAATGGATTAACGATAATCATAAGGACGATGAAATGTATCATCCGCCGCATGATATTTCGACGGCCTACTTTGATAGTAGTGGTGAAGCTGCTAAAAATGGTGGTCCGCTAGTGGCGATCACGGCGCCGGCTCTAAATACAAAGGTCAAATCCGGGGATTCGGTGACCATTCAAGCTGACGTTAGTAGCCCGTACGCTGTTACCAAAGTCACCTTTTCGTATGACGGATCCGTCGTTGGTGCCCCTGTAACTTCCATTCCCTACAAAAAGAATATTCAAATCGCTTCGACCGAAACGTCGGGTCAGCATCAAATCAAGGTTACGGCCGAGGATAGTGCTGGGAATGACGGCAGTGCGACTCTGAGTATCCAGGTGGTCTAAACTGATATGTCATTCCGGCCCCGGAGCCGGAATCTAGTAACTCCGACCGGTACGCTACGTAATGTGACATAGTTTACTGGATTCCGGGTCAAGCCCGGAATGACAGTGTTTATATTGTCTTCCTAACTTCTAACTTAAATTTCTCCTCTAGCATCTTGATAATGTTTTCTCTGATTGGTGTTACTTCTAACGTAGATAACTGCTTATCTTTGTCCGAATATGACACGGTTAAGGCGACAGATTTCTTATCGGATTCGTGGTAAACATCAAACACTTCAACGTCACTAACCAATTTTGACAATCCCTTAATTGTCTTAATGATTTCACCAACCGCTGTTTTCTCATCAACATAAAAAGAAATATCTTCGGTAATTGGGGTTGTCACAGCAGCGTCTTTGATCTCCGGTCTTAAGCTTGCGTGTTTTTTAAAATAAGGGTCCAGCTTTATTTTCCAAGTAATAACTGGTCCTTTAATACCGAAGTTCTTTAGGACTTTTTCGTTAATAACATTAATCTCTGCGTCTTTTTCAGCCTTCAAATATTCTATTTCCCCTTTAATTTTACGATAAGTTTCCTCTAAATGATTATTGTCGACGTTGTAAACAGCGCCGACCGCAACTAACGTCTCGGTCGTTGGCGCGTCCAGTTCATTTTTTAACTCTTCGTGTTTTGGATGAATCTCTTTACCAATTTCAAAGATTTTAAAAGAGTTGTAGTTATGTGAATTAAGCGCAACTTTGCTTAAAAGTCCGGGAATTAAATCGTTACGAATGAATTTAAGATCATCCGAAAGCGGGTTAACAATCTCCAGGCATTCGACTACGCTCCGCCCCGCTTTATTATATAGATCACTACCTATAAATGAGTAGCTATAAACCTCGTCGTAACCTAAAAGACGCAGGTTATCACGCAGAAGCCGATCTTCTGATTGGGACGAGGTTAGTGACACCGGACGCAGGTCTTTTTGCGGGAGCGTCGGTTTAATATTTTCGTAGCCGTAAATACGAGCGATTTCTTCAATCAGGTCTTCCGCAATAACAACGTCTTGACGGGATGTTGGTACGGTTATTTGTAAAGCGTCTTTGTTACTACCGACCCCAAATCCTAGGGTAGTTAAAATCCGAAGTATTTCTTGCACCGTCAGTTTTGCCCCCAAACAATTATTTATAAAATCTACGGTGGTTATAATCGTTATAGGTTCTGTCGGAAGTGGGTAATACTCAGCGACTTCAGTAACATTCGCATCAGCCTCTGACATAAGTAAAGTGACTGCGAGTGACAAGGCTTTGGCGGTTAGATTTGGATCCAAGCCTTTTTCAAAGCGTAATGAGGCTTCGGAACGCAGCCCTAATGACATAGAGCTTTTTCTAATTGCAAAATTATTAAAATTAGCGGCTTCTAGAATCAACGTCGTTGTAGTGTCAGATATTTCTGACGAAGCACCGCCCATAATACCAGCGACAGCGACCGGTTGGTCTGACGCTGTAATCACGAGGTTATCATTACTAAGTAGCCGTTCTTTATCATCAAGCGTTGCCATTTTTTCGGACTCTTTCGCGCGGCGCACTCCTAAGTTCCAAAGGCCTTTGTTATCTTTTGGACAACATTATTGATCGGTCTGATTCCGGAATTTATAAGACGCCTGGTAACATATTCCGGTGAGGGGGCGACTTTGACGTTGCTAAGATGACAAGCTAAGTAACGGGGGCAATCAACCTGGTTCTGAATAGTTAACGCAATTTTATGATCGGAGCTGGTTCCTTTGACCGCGTTATAATCCGGTTCGATAAATTTTTCGGTGGTAATAGCCGCTACTTCCCGTGCAATGCCAGCGACACTAAAACAATCGCCGCGATGCGTTAAGGCCTTGTTTTCGATTTCAAAAATGACGTCATCAAGGCTTAGTGCTTCTGATAATGGAGTCCCGGGTTTTATTTTGTCATTTAAAATATAAATTCCAGAGTGGTCGTCACCAAGTTTGAGTTCACGCACGGAAGCGAGCATGCCCTGCGACTTTTCGCCACGGATAACGGCGGTTTTAAGGACATCGTCAGTATCAGGTACAGTCGCGCCGACGGGAATTAGAGGGACTATTTGGTCGACTGCAAGGTTCTGAGCACCGCAGACAATGTCAAGAATCTCATGACCGGTGTTTACTTTGACTAGCCAGAGATGATCAGAATTGGGATGTTTTTTTAGTTCTTCGATTTTAACGGCGATGATGCCGTCATAAAGCTTCTTTTGATCAACAAAGCCTTCGACTTCAGTAAGTTTAGCCGAAATTAAATCAGACAACTCCTCGGGAGTTTTGTTTATTTTTACAAAATCTTTTAGCCAATTTAGAGAAATCCTCATAATCAATTTGTCATTCCGGGCTTGACCCGGAATCCAGTCAATCCGGTTAAATCATCGAATCTGTTACTAGATTCCGGCTCCGGGGCCGGAATGACATGTTTTTTTCAGAACTGCCCCAAAAACCTTAAATCGCCCTTAAAGAAATCTCTAATATCCGATATCCCGTACTTTAACATGACGAGGCGATCCAAGCCTATCGCCCAGGCAAAGCCCTTGTAAACCTTTGGATCCAGCCCAGCCATTTGGAGAACATTAGGATGAATCATGCCGGCCGGAATAAGCTCCAGCCATTTTTTGGTGCCATCTTTTCTTGTATGTTCTATCAGCATTTCCAGACCCGGCTCAACAAAAGGAAAAAAGGTTGGCTGAATTTTATAGGGAATTTTATAGCCGTAATAAGTATATACAAAAGTTTCAAGGACCCCTATCAATTCCGCTAAAGAAGCGTTTTTGCTTACGTAAACTCCTTCGATTTGGTTAAAAGTGTGTTCGTGCACTGCGTCTGTGGCTTCATAACGAAAACAGCGGCCTGGAATAATAGCGGCGAAAGGTGGTTTATGAGTTGCAAGAACTCGGTGCTGCATGGTTGAGGTGTGAGCAATCGGAAGTAAGTGTTCCTTAGTCCAAAACGTATCCCAAGTATCCCGGGCCGGATGCCCCACCGGGAAATTTAAAGCCTCAAAATGGTTATAATCATTATCAACTTCAACGCTATCGATAACCTGGAAGCCCATGTTCATGAAAATATCCTCCGCTAGCTTTCTCATTTGAGTAATGGGATGTAGGTGACCAGTCGTAGGCTTAATACTGGGCATCGAGGTATCAAGATCCAAGGATTTATCGTCAGACGTAGTCGTTGAGTCAATAAAAAACGCTTCCAGAGACTTTTTTAATTCATTTAATTTTAAACCGAGTTGCTTTTTTTCGGAGGGATTAGCAGTTTTTAACTGATCTTTGAGTTTTAGAAATTCCTCTTTGGAATTAGGCATTAACTTTGTTTACAATGGCTTCAAAAGCCTTAGGATAATTTACGGCTAAATCGGCTAATACTTTACGATCTAACTCTATTTTAGCTTTACCTAAAAGTGTAATAAATTTACTGTAATTTAAGCCTAACGGACGCACGGCCGCATTAATACGCATAATCCACAAAACTCTAAAGTCACGCTTCTTTAATTTTCTTCCGGCAAAAGCATATTCTCCAGCGTGAAGCACTGCGTCGCTAGCTCTTTTATAAAGCCGATTATTAGTGCCCTGAAAGCCTTTAGCTTTATCAAGTATTTTTTTGTGCCGATGACGAGTA
>JAPLWK010000003.1:36825-52069 GCA_026396615.1 candidate division WWE3 bacterium
ACGTAAGCCTCTTTAACTTCCGTTCAAACGCCTTACTAAATGTCGTTAATTTACTCTTACGATTCTGGGTCTCAGCCGATTTACCGGTCTTTAAGTGAGACGAACCGCGGTGGCGTCGCAACATTTTACCACTTTTGGTAATTTTTACTCTTTTTAATAATGATTTCTTGGTTTTAATTTTAGGCATACTATTTCTTTAATTTCAACGGCGAATAAGTGACGCTATAATTGCGGCCATCTCGTTTCACTACGTCATCAGGCTCTCCAACATCAGCAAGAGCTATCGTAATATCTTTAAACTTTACAATTCCAAACTCGGGATGTGTAAACTCCCGACCCTCAAATACCAACGAAAACTTAACTTTATTGTTCTCCGCTAGCCATTTGTGAGCCCTGTCAATCCTTGAATTTAGATCACCCGCTCCAATCACCGGCCGAAATCTTAATTCTTTAAGCTCGCCGCCCCGTCCTTTAGTACCGGCAATCGATTTCTTTTTCTTTTGCTTTTCGGCATATAAAAACTTTTTGTAATCAATTATCTTGCAAACTGGGGGCGTAATATCGGCCACTAGTTCCACCAAATCCATCTTCATCTCTGCCGCTTTGGCTAAGGCTTCAGATCGACTAATAACTCCCAAATTTTCGCCATTCTCTAAAATGACGCGAACTTCTGGGGCTTTTATAAATTGATTAATTGCGTAACGAACCACTAAGGCCTACCTTACCACAACTTAAGGCTCTTCGTCAAGATAATATCAGCAATTTTCGCCTTAATCTCAGCTATAGGCTTGGCGCCTAGATTTTCGCCAGTTCGGAGCCTTACTGCTGCGGTTAGCTCGCTTGATGCCGTTTCTTTATCCCCGACGACTAAAATATAGGGAATTTTCTGAAGCTGCGCGTCACGGACCTTGGCCTGCATCGTTTCGCTGCGGCCATCTACTGTTACCCGAATACCCGCAGATTTAAGCTCGACGGCTAGTTTCTCACAGTATTCTTGTTGCCTATCAGTAATTGGTACCACCACTGCTTGTACCGGGCTTATCCAAACCGGGAAAGCGCCGGCAAAATGCTCAATTAAAATTCCCATAAAACGTTCCAGTGAGCCATAAATAACTCGATGGATAACAACCGGTGTTTTTTCCTGACCAGTGGAGTCGGTGTATTTTAAATTAAATCTTTTGGGTAGTTGGAAATCCAACTGAATAGTGCCTGTTTGCCACTCACGGCCCATACAATCTTTCATTAAGATGTCACATTTAGGTCCATAAAAAGCACCCTCACCTTTACCAATAAAGTATTCAAACCCAGATGATTCAAGTATTTTTTTAAGATATTCTTCCGCTTTATGCCAAGTGTCCATATCTCCCATGAAATCATCAGGTGACGTACCTAAACGAATTTTGAATTTAATATCAAAGATTTCGTAAAAGTACTTTAAAATTTCGAAAACACGCTTATACTCTTCTTCAATCTGATCTTCGGTGACAAAAATATGGGCGTCATCTTGACTAAATTCTGATACCCGCAAAAGACCAGATAGTTGACCGGATTTTTCGTGGCGGTGCAGCGTGTCACAGTCGGAGAACCTTAGTGGCAATTCTCTGTAGCTATGGTTAGTGTGGTTAAACATCGTCATCGCATTGGGACAATTCATCGGTTTTAGACAAAAAACGCCCTCGTCACCCATGTCGGCAATAAACATATTTTCTCGGTAGTGCTCCCAGTGACCAGATGTTTCATATAGGCTTTTTTTATTTAGAAGCGGAGTTTTAGTTTCTAAGTAGCCGCGTTTTAAATGCTCTTTGCGCCAGAAATCTAACAACTCGTTTATCATAATGGTACCGTTGGGTAACCAATACGGCATACCGGGGGCGGTTTCGTCTATAAAAAATATTCCCAAAGCCTGACCTAATTTGCGGTGATCTCTTTTTTTAGCTTCCTCGATCATCTTCAAATAATTTTCCAATTCCTCTTTTGTTCCAAAAGCGGTGCCGTAAATGCGAGTGAGCATTTTGTTTTTCTCGTCACCGTGCCAATAGGCTCCAGCAATCGAAAGTAATTTAAAAGCCTTAACTTTGGCAGTGTAGTTAACGTGGGGGCCGGCGCATAGATCAACGAACTGATCACCGGTCGCATAGGTCGTGATGATTTCACTGCGGTCTTTGATAGACTCTAACCACTCTTTTTTGTATGGATTGTTACTAAAGAGTTTCTTAGCCTCGTCCAGTGAGACTTCGTTTCGTGTTAGCGGCAGGTTTTCTTTGACGATTTTAGCCATTTCCGACTCTATCTTCGGAAAGTCTTCTTCACTGACTTTAAAGCCGTTTCGGGGCTCAAAATCAAAATAGAAGCCATCATCTGTTGCCGGCCCCATGGCCATGTAAAAAACATCCGGACCAAAAAGCCGAATCATGGCTTGGGTCAAAATATGTTCGGCACTATGTCTAATTTTTAAAAGATTTTCTGTATCCACAAATGGAAGTATAGAGTATTAAAAGCTAATTTTAAAGTCGATTGCTGGAAGTTCCACGTTAAACCAGGAATCGGAGTCTTTAATTTCAGCCGACAGGGTAGCCGTGCGGTCAATTTCATTGGTCACTAGAACTTTATAAGTATCTATTTGAGAAGTAATCGGCTTTGTAACGATTTTCACTGTACTGGCCGATTGTTCAGGTTTTGGAATATTAACTCTAGTTAGTAATAGGGTTAGTAAGCTTAAAGCAACGGCCAGTAAAAAAGTAACCACCACGTACATTATAATTTTTGGAGCCGGTTTTTTCTTAATCATTTTTAAGCCTTCCTAAAATCTCGATAATATTGGCGGTATTTTCTGATAAGTTTTGGTGTAAAGTTTTTAGGTCTTCGTTGATATGACTTAGCGTGCTTTTGGGATCTTTTACCGCTCTGGTATTATTTTTATAATCATCCAGATTTTTAAGTAACCCCGCGGCCAAATTTCGACTAGCCGTGATTGAGACATCAGTATCACTAATCCAACCACCAATTAACTTTTTAGTTGCTTCTCCCAGAGCGGTATTATTATTTACTAAACTTTTAGTGTCACTATAAATTATTGTTACCTGTTCCAAAAAAACGCTGTAATCACTGCTGGCAATTAAAGTTTTAATAAATGGGATTTGGGTTAAAGTCTTGTTGCGATAGTGATCGTCAATGTCCATCCCTACCGCCGAAATTTGAGCGGTTGTTTCGGCGTTGTAAAGGGTTGATTTTTGACTATCATAGTAAGCTTTTTCGGTTCGATAATAGTCAACAATAATTTGTTTATCGGAGCTGGATAGTGAATTCGCGGAGTTAGCCTTTTCGATTATCAAATCTAAATAACCATTAGCGATATCTACTTGAGTAAGTTCAAAGTTACGGGCGGCAGTTATGGCGGCACTTTCCGAGGTTAAAGTTTTAAAATCTTGATTCTTTTTTTTGGCGGCCAGCCAACTATCACGAGCGGTGCGGTAAGCGTCAACGCGCGACAAATAGGTCTGCTCGGCCTTTTGGTAAGCTTCCGATTGGGCTAAAACAGGAGTAGCAATAAAAAAGAGGGCAGAGGTCAAAAATAAGCCTAAAAATGCAGGGCGAAGCTTCATTCAGCTAGAATGATAGCAGATTTGGAAAGTGAAAGCAGTTTAGAACTTACTTTAGAGCCCTAATTTTGTCACTAAGAACACACAGTGCGCTTTTCGTATCGTGGATCAAATCATAGTTTAAGGCTTCTTTTACAGTGAGCCATTTAAAATCCCGGTGCTCATTTGAAATCAAAACATCTCCTCCGATGCTTCTAACTAATCCTATTAATATGATATATGGTAAGCCTTTGTATTTTCCAGAAGAAATTATTTCACTATGAAAGTATGCCATTTTATCAACAGGGACAACGACCAAACCAGTTTCTTCAAGAATCTCCCTTTCTAAAGCTATTGAAATATCTTGTCCGGCATCGAGCTTTCCACCTGGCAGCTCCCATTTATTTGGCATGTATGTGTCATTGGCGGCTCTTTGGATGATAAGAATTTTACCGTCTTTTCTTAAAACGACGGCTCTGTTTACAAGGACAACTTGAGGACGAAGGGCTCTATCAGATTTAGTTTTCATATCTTTTCTGGATTCCGGGTCAAGCCCGGAATGACGTATGAAGTGGTGGGCGATACAGGACTCGAACCTGTGACCTTCACAATGTCAATGTGACGCTCTAACCAACTGAGCTAACCGCCCGTAACCAGCCCTCATTCTAGCACTAGTATATATTTTTTGAATAGTTTATTGGGGTTTATTTGAGGATTTTGTCGATTAAACCGTATTCCTTGGCGGCATCACTGGTCATGTAGTAGTCGCGATCGGCATCTTTAAGAATTTGGGCTTTAGACTTCCCGGAATTGGTCGACAAAATATTAATTAGTAGATCTTTGAGTCTTAGAATTTCCCGAGCACTAATTTCTATATCGGTCGCCTGCCCTTGGGCTCCGCCAAGTGGCTGATGCATATGAACCATGGTGTTGGGGAGGGCAAATCTCTTTCCTTTGGCACCGGACGAAAGAATTAGTGAGCCCATTGATGCCGCTACCCCAATTGCGATTGTTGAAACATCACAGGAAAGGGATCTCATCGTGTCGTAAATAGCCAGTCCGGCGTAAACCTCACCGCCTGGCGTGTTTAAATACATTTTAATGTCGGCTTTAGGATTTTCGGCTTGCAGAAATAATAACTGGGCGATGACCGTGTTGGCCATGGTGTCGGAAATGGGTCCGCCTACAAAAACAATCCGGTCTTTTAATAACCGGCTATAAATATCGTAGGCCCGCTCGTACCCTCCGGGCTCTTTTTCAATTACTGTTGGGACTAACACTTCCATAAATGAGTTCCATAACTTTGTTGCGCTTTAGAACCTCTTTAATATACCATTTTTGCTCGTCATTTTGAAGCGAGGCTCTTAAACTTTCGTCCGGTGTCGCATTGATGGCGGCCTTTATATCATCTTCGGTGACTTCAATTTTCTCCATGTCAGCTAGCTTATCTAAAATAAAACTTAACCGTAAACTCTTCTCAGCTCGTTCTTTGTATTCTTCTTTAAGCTTATCAATAGTCTTATTTTGGGAAGTGGCATAGGCATCCACTGTTATTCCCAGCTTCTCAATTTGATTAAGCAATCGCCCCAAGGCCCTGTTTGTTTCTTCTTCCACTGCCAGATCCGAAATTTCTAAAACCGCGAAATCCACTATTTTGGCTACCGCATCGTCTTTAGATTTAGAATCCTTAAGAGCCGTTCTCCAGTCTCCAATTGTAACTTCGGGCCGAACGGCTACTTCAACGGATAATTCCGCGTCCATACCCACCTCAAACTTGACAATTTTAATTCTGGGTTCAGCGATAATTATGGTTACACTGGCCTTTTGGATTTCACTCAAAACATTCGGCAGTAAATGGTTTAGCATTTCGGAAAGGACTTTTTCCTCGTCTATTTTGCTTTCCACGATAGCATTCGGCGCGTGACCTTTGCGAAAGCCGTCGACTTTAGAGTTCCCGGCAATCTCTTTAATTACGTGGGCTCTGTTTTCGGCTAGCACTTCGGATGGAATAGTTACAGTAAATTTTAAGGTATTTTTAGGTAGCGTTTCTTTGGAAATATTCATACTACAGTTCAAAATCGGAATCGTTGGTTTGGCCGTAAGAGCTACCATCTTCTTGATAGCTATCAGGAGTTTTCATTTTTAATAAATCGCCCTCTTCTAAATCAGCCCCGCATTCCGGGCAAATATAGCGATGCGTCTCTTCGTCAAAAGTGCCATGCCCACTGTAACCACAACTGGTACAGGCAAAGCCGTCTTTCTCGTCTTTTTTAGCGACAAATTTAACCTTATTTTTAATCTGAGTTTTTACTTCTTTAGGCATAGCAGAAGTTTTTTACCATAAGCGCTGTTTTTTAGCAACTATCAAATACTAATCAATAACTTTACTGGGAATAATAGCCTTTAAATCAGATTTTCCAAAAGGGCTTTGTAGCAGTGTTTTACGGGCTGCTTCTAATTTATTAACCAGCCCGGCTTTTAGGTCAATCGGTGCCGATCCCACTAAATTACTTTGGGTCTTGGTAACCACTGCGAAGGCTTCGTTTAGATTCTTTCGATCTGCCTCCGGTAAAGTATTGTAAGAACTACTAATAGCGGTCAATTCTGAGGAAGTATTATTTATTAGATTTTCCAAAGTTGTTTGAATTTCTGAAGTTTTCGGTAATTTACCGGAGTCCGCAATAGCCTTTTGATATTCGTTTAGATATTTAGATAATTGCTGCTTACCCGATTCCACTTGGCCGCTTTTAATTAAAGTATCCGCTTCTGCCAGTCTTCTTTGAGCAAAATTGGCCATTTTTTCGATTTTCTTTGCCGGATCTAAAGTGAAAAATAAAGTTAGTTGCTCCCGAATATTCTCCACGAAGTAAAAAGGGCTGCCCGGCATAAGGCTTGGTTTGGCTAGAACCTCAGAACTGGTCGCAGCAAAGGCCGGTGTCACGAAGATGACGGTGGACACTGCGATGACAATAACCAAAAGAGACTTCATAACTTAATCATGCGACACTAAATATTTTTGTCAAGCTCTATTCGTATCTCAAGGCTACAATCGGGTCTTTGCGAGCGGCGGAAATTGCCGGAGCGGTGCCAAAAACAATCCCAATTGCCGCGGAAACTCCGGCCGCTAGAGCAATTGATCCCAGGCTTACAGAGGTTTTAATAAAGTTATTAATAATAGCAGAGCCACCAGCTCCCAACAGAATTCCGATTAGACCGCCAAAAAGACTCAAAATAATCGCTTCCAACATAAATTGCAAAAGAATCGCGGCAGGCTTGGCGCCAACCGCTTTGCGCAGGCCTATTTCGCGAGTCCTTTCGGTCACTGAGACTAGCATGATGTTCATAATACCAATGCCTCCAACTACTAAAGAAATAGCGGCAATGCCCCCGAGAGCCGCCGTTACAGCTCCCAGAATTGAGTTAACCGAAGTTAAAAGTTGTTCTTGAGTAAAAATAGAGAAATCATTTTCACTGTCGAGCCGTCGTCCAAGGACCCTCTTAATATCTTCAGCCGCTCGCTGCGCCCCGTATTCCGGCTTGGCCTGGAGCATTATTTCCGCGTAATTAGTAAATCCAAACTGCTTTTGAAAGGCTTCATCGGGAATCATCGCAATGGAATCGGAATTACCGCCAAAACCGGTTCCGCCCTGCCTTTCAAAAACGCCAATAACTTTATACGTTCTACCCTCAATAGTAATATCGTGATCAAGAGGACTTACATTATTTCCAAACAAATCTATTCGGGCTTGATCACCAATTACTACCACTCGACTGCCAATTGAAGCCTGTCCGCTGCTAAAAAAACGACCCTGTGAAATTTTATGATTGGAAGCAATACTCAGAAGTTTAGCGCTCACTCCTTGTATTTGGCTAACATATATTTTTTGATTCCTGTATTTAAGAACTCCTGGCGAGAAATGGACTCCCATAACTTCAGCAACTGCCGGTGATCGAGTAATTAAATCTAGCGCCTGTTGATTTAATTTACTGGCCGCAAAAGCGGGAGCACCGCCGGATGAAAACGAAACTTTTCCGGGAAGCACGGTCACTAAATTAGAACCTAGCGTGTCCAGTTGTCCGGTAATATAGCCTTGTAAACCACTCCCGATCGATACCAGAAGTATCACCGAAGCGACGCCGATGATAATGCCGAGCATAGTTAAGGCCGCTCGAACTTTGTTGTGAGCGATTGCTTTAAGTGAAACCTTTAAAATTTCTAGTAAGTCCATATATAATCTTGTCATTCCGGGCTTGACCCGGAATCCAGTAACAGATTAAATTAAATCGTTTACTGGATTCTGAATCAAGTTCAGAATGACGGGTTAGTTGACTATTTTTCCATCTTGAATATGTATAATGCGTTGCGCTTGGCGGGCCACTTCTTCGTCATGCGTTACGATGATGATCGTTCGGCCCTTGGCGTTTAAATTTTTAAAAATTGTCATCACTTCTTCACCGGCTTTACTGTCTAAATTTCCAGTCGGTTCGTCGGCCAAAATTAGTGACGGATTGGTCACCAATGCTCGAGCAATAGCGACACGTTGTTGCTGGCCACCACTGAGTTGGCTGGGCTTGTTATGTAATTTATCGGCTAGTCCTACCTCCGTCAACGCCTCTTTAGCCATCTCGTTCCGTTTTTTTGACTTTATACCGGCGTAAATTAAAGGCAGTTCCACGTTGTCTATTGACGAAGTTCGACTTAAAAGATTAAAAGCCTGAAAAACAAAACCAATTTCTTTATTTCTCACCTCCGCTAATTTATCCTCCGAAAGTTTAGCCGTGTTTTGTTTATTTATAAATATTTCACCGGATGACGGCTTATCTAAGCAGCCAATGATATGCATCAGCGTACTTTTACCGCTGCCGGATTTTCCCATAATAGCCACCATTTCTCCGGCATTGATTGTTAAATTGATATCTTTAAGAACACGAAGTTCCACTTCATCGAGGATGTAGGTTTTATTTAAATTAGTAACTTTGACTATTTCAGACATACGACACAGTCATTCCGGCCCCGGAGCCGGAATCCAGTAACAGATTTAATATATAGATTAATTACTAACTATTGAATATTGATTAATGATTATTGAATTTAAAAAAGATTAAATATTAAATAATCAATAATAAATAAATTCGGTAAAATTATAAGTTACTGGATTCCGGGTCAAGCCCGGAATGACTAGTTCGCCGCAACCTTCTGACCATTAACAAGTGTTTTCGCTGGGTTAAGAATAATTGTGTCACCCTCTTTAAGACCGGAAACAATCTCCGTATCCAAAATTCCTTCCAGTCCTTTAGTTACCGCCACTTTTTCCGCTTGACCATTAATCACTCTCCAAACATGCGTTGTACCGTTCTCAACGATAGCTTCAAATGGTACTTTAAGAGTATTAGCATGTTCTTCGATGATAATGTCCGCATCGCCGTCTACTCCCGGTCGCAAAGTAATGTTTGCGGGCGCCATTACTTTGGCTTTAACTTCAATGACCGTATTATTACTACTGTCTTTTGCAGTACTGGGCGCAATGTCATAAATAATTCCCGAAATTTTAATACCGGGATTGGATTTAAATTCGATGTTAATATTTTGACCGTTTTTAACAGTGGCAATATCTGCCTGATCAACTAAAACATCGTAATATAACGAGTTTAGATCCGTTACCGTAATAGCAACGCCCCCCGGAATTTCACCGATTTTAGAATTTATTTTAGTAACAACGCCATTAATGGGACTAATTAAAACACTGCGATTTAAGTTGTAATTAGCCGAATCTAAAGCGGCCTGGGCTCTCGTTAATCCATCATCGGCACTGCGAGCGGCGTCGTAAGATTGATCTTTTAAAGCTTGGATCCTAGCACTCCCATCATATTTAGGATTGTTGTATGTTTCCTTAATAATAATTTGACCGGATTTGGCGGAATTATAGGAAGCCTCGGCTTGAGCGACGGCAGCTTTAGCTGCGGTAACATCCGCAAACAAGGCTGTTGGATCGACGGCCATTAAGGCCGAGCCTGTAGCCACAGTGTCCCCAACTTTTACTTGTATCCTCGTCACTCGACTTCCGGTAGCCCCGTAGCTTAAATTCGCTTCATTTTCGGCTTTAATAAAACCGCTAACGGCCAGTGTCTTCTGAACCGATCCTGTTTTAACTGTTGCCGTTGTAACTTTTAAAGGTTTATTTTTAGCGCTAACGGTTTTAAAGGCTATGAAGACAATAGCAAGAGCGACAATAACAATGAGAATATTCTTCACCTTAAAAATTTTCTTAATCATACGGTTAACTATTCTACTGGATATTCTTTAAAGTCTCAAGGGGAAGAAGAGCGCAGCGGAGCCGTCCCGGAGCTACAGAAGTGCCCAAAAGCTCGAAAATATTCTCTGGTGTCAACGTTTTAATCGTTGCTATAGATTTTCCTTTAATAAAATTCGTGAGCAGTGACGTGGCGGCGGTAGAAATGGCGCAAGCTGTTCCTTCAAAAGAGACGTCGGTTATAATGTCACCTTTGACATTTAAGTAAATAGTAAGGTCATCGCCGCAAGAGGCGTTCACGGCAGGGAGTTTGTGGGTATAATCAGTTAGTTTGCCGTAATTGTGAGGGTGTTTATATTCGTTTATTAAATTAGATTTTAGATCCATAAAACTCCCGTCATTCCGGGCTTGACCCGGAATCTAGTAGATCCGATCGGTGTTACTGGATTCCGGCTCCGGGGCCGGAATGACAAAATTATTTAAAAACTTTAATTGCCTTCTTAACCCCTCTAATTAACGCCTCAACGTCGGACAGATCATTATAAAGATAAAAACTGGCCCGCACAGTTCCAGGAACTCCTAAAATCTTCATCAGTGGCGCGGCGCAATGGTGACCGCTCCGAACAGCAACGCCTTCTTGATCCAATAAAGTGGAAACGTCATGTGGATGTATCCCTTTAATATTAAAACTAACAATTCCTAGTGAATTAGTTGCGTCTAAATCTCCGTACACTGTAACATTTGGTATTTTTCTAAGTTCTTGACGGGCATAATCCGCTAATTCTTTTTCGATTTTTTCGACTTTATCGAGACCAGAGTTAGTTAAATAATCTAGAGACGCTTTAAAAGCAACTACGTCGGCAATGTTCGGTGTGCCCGCTTCAAACTTCTGAGGTGACGGTGCGTAAGTGGCCTCAAATCTTACAACCTCATCAATCATACTGCCACCGGTCAAAAACGGCGGCATAACGTCTAGCAAATCTTGACGACCGTACAGCACGCCAACTCCGGTCGGCCCCAGCATTTTGTGAGCCGAAAAAGCCAGGAAGTCACAACCTAATTTTTTAACATCTGTTTTAAGACTGGGCACAGACTGCGCGCCGTCGACTAAAACCAGGCAACTGGGAAACTTCTCTTTAACCATTTTAATGATGTTAGCTACAGGAACAATCGTTCCCAGAACATTGGAAACGGCCGTCAATGCCAGTAGTTTTATGTTCTTCTGCGTCTTTAGAATCTCATCGAGGCTATTAAGATCGAGCTGACCGGACTTGGCAACTTTAATAAACTGTAGATTTAAATGCTTTTCTTTAGCGAGAATATACCAAGGTATTAAGTTACTATGGTGCTCTAATTCTGTTGTAATTATCGTGTCGCCTTCGTGCAAGTTCGATCGACCCCAGGCGTAAGCGACAAGATTTATCGCTTCTGTCGTATTCTTTGTAAAAATTATTTCGGTGGGATTAGCATTAATAAATTTGGCGACGGTTTGGCGAGTCAGTTCATAAGCCTCCGTTGCCCGGTCAGCCAACGTATGGTTGCCGCGATGAACGTTAGCATTGTCATTTTCGTAAAACTTTGTTAGCGCTTCTATAAATTGACGTGGTTTTTGAGAAGTGGCGGCGTTATCAAGATAAACTAAATTGTGACCGTTAATTTTAGTATTTAATATTGGGAAATCATCTTTGAAGCTCATATATTAACCTCCTCAATGATACTCTTCTTCAGAAGTTGGTTAGCGGTTGTCTTCGATAAGCCGCGGTTTTCCGCGTAAAAAATCGCCGCTTCCGGCAGTCGCATCGTCACTACACCATGATGCGCTTCAGCATCCTTGTTTTTAACTTCTAAATCCGGGAAGACTGTCACCTTGGCTTTTTCCCCCTCAACCAATGTCTTAAAAATCATTGATCCTTTCGCACCGTTAGCTTTCTCGGAAATAAACAGTTTCCCGTGTACAGTCACTTGGGCTTCGCCTGCAGCGATCGCGACAATCAAAATCTGGCTATTTGTTTTTGGCGCTGTCTGAACAACATTTAAATCGACGTTTATTTTATCGTCGCCCTTTCCTTCGAAAAGTAATTTGACGACTTCTGTTTGACCGGGATTATCAAGTATCACGTTAATAATTTTATCTTCAGGCATAGTAGTCCTCCATCGTCATTTCTAGCAGCTTATTAAGTTCCAAACTGTATTCCAGAGGAATGTCTCGCAGCACCGGCTCTAAAAAGCCCAAAATGATATAGCTGGCGGCTTGCGAATAGCTGTAACCGCGCGTTCCCAGGTAAAATAGCTGTTCTTCCGAAAGTTTGCTCACAAAGGCTTCGTGTTCAATCGTCCCGGATTCGGATTTGTTAACTATTTTTGGAAAAGTGTTGCTCACCGAAAAATTATCCATGATTAAGGCCGAGCAATTTACTTTAGCCGTTGCGTCAACCGAGTTTCTTTCTAGTGACACAATTCCGCGAAAATTAGCGGTACCTCCGTTAAGACTTAATGACTTACTAATAATGTTTGATTTAGTATTTTTTCCCAGATGAATCATTTTGCCACCACTATCAATCGTTTGTTTCTTTCCAGCTATTGCTAACGATAGCAAACTGCCAAAAGAATTATCGCCTCGTAAAATGCAACTGGGATATTTCATGGTGATCGACGACCCAAGATTAGCGTCCGTCCATAGCATTTTAGCGTTTTTACCCACTTCAGCTCGTTTAGTGACCAGGTTATAAACGTTTTTACTCCAATTTTGAATAGTGGTGTAACGAACTTCGGCGTTGTCACTTACGAATATTTCAACGACAGCGGCGTGCAAATTGGTGCTGCTAAAGTTAGGGGCGGTGCAGCCTTCAACGTAATTAACTTTCGATCTCGGTTCAGCAATTATCAATGTCCTTTCAAATTGGCCGGTCGACTTAGTGTTAATGCGAAAATATGTTTGCAACGGTTTTTCGACTATGACGCCACTGGGAACGTAGACGAAACTACCACCGCTAAAGAATGCGCTATTTAACGCCGCGAACTTATTATCGTCAATAGGGATAATAGTCCCGAGATATTTTTTTACCAGATCACCATGCTTTTCTACCGCTTCCTCCATTGAGCAAAAAATGACGCCAATATCACTCAGTTCTTTTTGAAGCGAGCCGTACACAATATCACTTTCAAACTGGGTTTTCACACCTGCCAGCACGTCTTGTTCAGCGGCGGGAATTCCTAAAGCCCTAAAAGTGCGTTCGATCTCGGGGTCAACGTCTTTCCAATCTTTTGCTTCGCTAGCAGAAGGTTTAACGTAATAGGAAAAGTCCGAGAAATCAATGCTCGATAAGTTCGGTCCCCAAGTTGGTAAGTCTTTATTTTCAAAAGTCTTTAAAGCCTGGCTTCGAAATTCAAATAACCACGGCGGATCATTTTTTTGGGTCGAAAATTCCTTAAGGATGCTGTCACTTATTCCTTTGGGGGCTGTATAAACATTGGTGTGTTTCGTCTTAGGAACTGTTTTTGGCATAGAGTCAGTTGACGAGATTTAGTGTTTGATCTTTTAAGACGTAAGAGTGGTTGGGATTAAGGCTTTCGATGAACTTTTGATAGTGGGAAATAATTATAAAGCCTGTTTGATGTTTCTCGCGCAGATATTTGATGGCTGCTTCAATTAAAGTCAGTGATTCTCTATCAACTCCCGAATCTATTTCATCGAGTATTGCGTATTTAGGTTGTATTAATAGCATTTGCAAGGCTTCTAGGCGTTTCTTTTCCCCGCCGCTAAAATCTTCATTTAAATCTCTTTCCAAAAAATTAACCGGCAATTTTAAAAGACTCATGTAAATTTCCAATTCCTCCGTAAAGTTTTGAGTATTACTAGGTCCGGAACTTCGATTTAAATATGTTTCCAATAAAAAATTGCCAACTTTAATTCCGGGAATGCCAACCGGAGTTTGGAAAGATAAAAATAAGCCGGATTTTGCTCTTAGTTTTGTAGTGAGGGTCAGAAGTGACTTTCCATCAATGCTAAGCGTTTTAGCAGATACCTCAAGACTAGGATCACCCATCAAAGCGGCGGCCAAACTAGACTTCCCGGCCCCATTCGGCCCTTCAATAACCAGTAATTCGCCTGGTTTTAACTCTAAATTAACATCTTTGAGAAGAGTTTTTTCGTTGATAGATACTGAAAGATTTCTGATTAGAAGAGAAAGCATTTTTTGCCATTTTTCTCACATTTGGGGTCAAGAGAATAATACACAAAGCGGCCTTTCTTTTCGGACGTTAAAAGCCCTACTTCGCGCAGAGTTCTTAAATGGAAAGAAACAGTTGGCTGACGAAGCTTTAAGAGTTTTACGAACTCATTAACCGTCATCGGCTTTTTATTCTTAAGTAATGCCGAGACGATTTTAACCTTACTGGAAGCGCCCAGTTCTTTGAAACACTCGGTACATTGTGGGTTTAATTTAGTGCTTGACATATATTATGTAGTCTATATTATCTTATTATGAAAAGCAATAGTCAATTTTACCCATTTACTCTTCCAAAACTATCTTTCGGTTACGCTGACCTTGAACCGGTTATCGACAAGGAAACGACCGAGTTGCATTATTCCAAGCATCATCAAACTTACGTCGATAAGCTTAACGCCGCTATAGAAAAATTCCCAGACCTAAAATCTTTATCGTTAGCGCAGCTAATTTCGGATCCTTCTTCCCTACCGGATGAAGCTCGTGACGCCATCATCAACCACGGTGGTGGGCACGCTAATCATAGTCTATTTTGGGAAATATTAAGAGCTCCGAAAACAAATAACGAGCCAACCAGTGACTTGTTAAACGCTATCAATCTAACATTTGGAAGCTTTCCGGATTTTAAAACTAAATTCTCAGATCTTGCCACGATGCAGTTTGGTAGTGGTTGGGCGTGGCTTTGTGTCAACGACAGTGGTCAACTGTCAGCTTGCAAATTACCGAATCAAAATTCGCCACTAGCCGAAGGGCTCACGCCGATTTTGTGTTTAGACGTTTGGGAGCACGCTTACTATCTTAAATACCAAAACCGCAGGGCCGACTACATAAAAGCCTGGTGGGATATCGTTAATTGGGACAGGATCACCGAGTTGTATTTAGAGACTAAAAAGGCGCCGGTTGTCATTTAAGACTATGGCGCCTCTTTAACTACTCGCGTTCCTTGATGTTGTCAGCGATTACCCAAAACGCTTCGTCTTTTCCATTGAGCATTCTTTCCACTACTCTGCAGAAAGCGACTCCATTTCGATCAATATGTTGATATTCAGGCGTAATAGTCAAAAAGCGTGGGTTTTTAGAGCGATTTGAAATAGAAATACCAGTGAGTGAAGTAAACACGACGAGATCTTTTTAGGCCATTATGGATTTTAAGTTTCTGTTTTAAGTGAGTAAATTCTGCCTCTAAACA
>JAPLWK010000004.1:0-9606 GCA_026396615.1 candidate division WWE3 bacterium
TGAACATTTGTTCACAGTGCCAAGCACTTTACGGAGAGTTCTTACTAAGTAAAAATCAGATTTCCACCAGCGCCAAAGACCCTTAAAGTCCTCGGCGCTTTTTTATTACCCAAATTCCAAACCAGCGTAGGGGTGAATCATGATTCACCCTCATCCCAAAATCGAAATTACCTCCGCTAACTCCCCCGGAAGCGCCGATTCTAAATGCATTACTGACCCGGTAACGGGATGGCAAAAGTCGATTTTGGCGGCGTGCAGGAACATCCGGGTCTGTAATTGAGTTTTGCTGAGCAGTTTGGCGTATTCTTTGTTAGCCACTTTAGAACCGTACAAAGTGTCGCCCAGAACCGGATGGTTAAGGGCCGCCAAATGGACCCGAATTTGATGGGTTCGGCCGGTCTCAGGAAAGGCTGACAACAAAGCATAACTATTAGCGGACCTTGACCATTGCTTGTTTACAACGAAGTTGGTGATAGCAGTCCGCCCTCCCTCGACGATACCATATTTGAATCGATTACGTAAATTGCGTGCGAGCGGGGCATTCACAGTGAATGGTTCGAGTGAGTCGAAGAGTCCGGCGACGAGGGTGGTGTACTCTTTTTTGACCTCATGGTTCTTGAATTGGGCTTGTAAGTTTAGAAAAGACGTGGGATCTTTGGCGATGATCAAAAGTCCTGAAGTTTCTTTATCCAGTCGATGAACGACACCATGACGGTCGTTAAATTCCTCATTTGGGGTCCCCAGCAGCCAGGTAGTGTTCTTAAGAATCCAGTCAAATAGCGTTTCTTCGTCGCGAGTTGTTTCACTGCGGTTAACTACCATGCCTGAAGGTTTATTAATGACGAGAATGGAAGAATCTTCGTAAATAATGGAAATCACTTGCCCAAAAACCCTTTAACCTCGGCTACCACTTGATCCGGCGTTAATTCTGACTTAATAAGATACCCATTGGCCCCCAGCTCAAAGCCCTCCTTGATGATAGATTCCCGGCCCAGATTAGTAAGCAGAATAACCGGTTTATGGGAATCTTTGGCGTCACTACGGATTCTCTTAAGAACCTCTAAACCATCGACTTTGGGAAGCATAATGTCAAGCAACATAATATCCCAATTAACCAAGGATGATTTTAACAAAGCCTCCTCGCCGTCCACCGCTTCCACCACAGTATAACCGCCGTCGCGCAAAATCTCGGCGTACACTTCGCGAATATCGCCCTCATCTTCAACTAACAGGACAGTTTGGGTCATAAATTACTTTCTGATTTAATGGCGCATTTAATGCATAAAGTAGCGGCCGGATCGATTTCCAGGCGTTTTGGATCGATCTTTTGCCCGCAACGCTCACATTTTCCGTATTGACCGGATTTAACTCGCCCTAAAGCCTTATCGACTTGTAATTTGGTCTTGGCTAAAAAGCTGGTCTCGGCAATTATTTGATCATGCCCCAATTGCTCGTCAACCTCGTCTTCCGGGGCGTTATCGTCTACCCGACCTTTTACTAAAAAAGGGTCATCTTGAGGCAGCTTTAATTGTGCCTCTTTGATAGCCGCATCCTTTTTAAACAATTTATCTTTTAACTGAGCCATTAAATCCATAGGTAATTTTAAACGAACTCGGCGCCAAATTCCAATCACTGCTAATATGGCAATTGCTACCAAAAAAGTCAAGGTGTATCTGCCTCCATCGTAAAGAAGCGGCAGACTAACCAGCATAAAAATAAACAAGCGATAGCCCCGCAGTATAGCTATTTTAAAGCTCCCGCCGAGAAGCGATAAAATCGCGACTGCCGCGATTACCGGAATCGGTCTAATATAGCTTGTTGTAATCAGAGTATAGGACGTTAGGCCCAGCAGTCCCAACGACAAGGCCAAACTTAAACGATCCCCTACTTCAAAAACACTCCATTTACGGCGCTTTACCAGCCAGAAGAAACCTAAAAGACCGACTAAATAAGTCGCCGGAAGATAAATTGGCCGAATAATAATCCCAAAAATAGCCGTGATGACGGCTAAAAACAGAAATAAATCGAAAATTGATTGAGTGGAATAACCTAAATTTCGCAAACATCGCCACAATATAAAGAAGCAGATCAGTAAGATAACAACGAAATACAGAACGGCCATGGCGATATTATGTCACTTTGCCGGAATTTCGACCAGTGTGACCTGCAGAGTCAGCTTAGCGCCGCTTCTGTCGATAACAACCGGCACTGTCTCCCCTACTTGGTGCTTTAAAATAGCATTAACCAAGGTGGTGTTCTCGTCAATTTTTTCGCCGCTAATGCTTAAAATAACGTCACCGGGCTTAATACCGGCCTTTTCGGCGGGCGACCCTGCGACGGCACTTCTTACCAGGGCTCCGACAGGCAGGCGCGTGAAGGTCGTGAGGTCCGGTGTGACTAATTCGTAAACAACACCCATATAAGGCCGGACGATCCGGCCAGTCGCCTCAAAGCTGCTAATCACCGGCTTAGCAGAGTTGATGGGAAGAGCGAAACCAATTCCTTGAGCCCCGCCGCTAACCGCTGAATCGATGCCGATAACTTGACCGGATAAGTTGACCAGAGGGCCACCGCTATTCCCTGGGTTCATCGAGGCGTCCGTTTGGATAACATCCGCCAGATTTTCCGTCGTCTGATCAAATGGATTGCCAGAGCCAGCTGTAATGCCGCGCCCTAACGCGGAGACGACGCCTTTAGTAACAGTGTTATCAAAACGCCCCAAAGCGTTGCCAATGGCAATCACCCCTTGACCGACTTTGAGTTTAGACGAGTCTCCGAGTTCGACCGTCGGCAAATTTGTGGCGTCAATTTTGATAATCGCTAAGTCATTACTGGGATCTAGAAAGACTTTTTTGACCGGGTAGCTGGTTTTGTCCTTGAGGACCACGGTATAAGCCACGTTAGGATCGGCGACCACGTGCTTGTTAGTGAGGATAACCCCGTCACTACGAACAATAAAGCCCGTTCCAATCCCCTGCGTGCCTGATGATTGTTGGCCGGAAAAGGGATCGAAAGAAGTGCTTTGGGTGACGACCGAAACGACCGCTGGGGAGACCTTAGTGACAGCGCTTATGACGGCCGACTCTTCATCAACCACGGTGACGGTGTTGTTCTGGATGACCACGGGCTTAGTTAGACGCGCGAAGAAACTGCTGATCGGATTGTTACTCAAATTTAAATTAAGACGTTTTTGATAGACAAGACCTAATACCCCACCAGTGACAACGACCAAAGAGACGATGAAGATGCCGAGAATCTTTTTAGAATTTTTCATAAACAAAATATATCTTAATTTGTAACAAATTTAAAGTTAGTATTCAAATCACATTTTTATATTAGATTAAGATTGTGATGTGATATTAATGTGACATTAATAAATTAAACTTAGAATTTACTGAGAGTAAACCCATTCGTCATTCCGGGCTTGACCCGGAATCCAATAACAGATTCAAATTTTTAAAAATTAAATCATTAATGATTGATTAAAAATTAAAAATTGGTAATTAAAAATTTATTGTTGTTGATCGTTTACTAGATTCCGGCTCCGGGGCCGGAATGACATAGAGACTACAGGCTTGACAAACTCTCCTGTTTGTAGTATAATACTATCAGACATTGGAAGAGGTACTTTGAAAGCAATTAGAATCTGCTCGCAAGCTGGTGACAACTTGGAGGCCCCTACCGCCTTATCGCCCTTTGGGCGTACTTTTATTGTGTAGAGACTTTACCTACCAAGGTTAAACTACCACCTGTTAGCAGATTCCAGTTGCTTCGCAAATAAGCTTATTGAGACCATTAAGACTATTACGACCATTTATCGGACCGTTCCGATCAATAGTCTTAATAATCTCAATGGCCGTAATGGTCGTAATACCATTAGACCCGTGAAATCTGCGAGGAGAGAAGTAGTCATTTAGGTAGGACTTGACTACCCCACCTCTCCCCGTAGATTTGACGGGT
This sequence comes from candidate division WWE3 bacterium, assembly GCA_026396615.1. Taxonomy (NCBI): domain Bacteria; phylum candidate division WWE3; species candidate division WWE3 bacterium. Next base: position 3,961 of record JAPLWK010000004.1, read on the forward strand.
TTTATTTTTTCTACTTGTCATTCCGGGCTTGACCCGGAATCCAGTAACACTTATCATCCCCATACTTCAGTGAAGTAGGATGTCTTAAGCGTTAAGTTTAGATTCCCAAGACTCTATTCCTCGAATATCTTGAGCTTTACCAGTTTCTTTTTCCTCACGAATCAAGGCTAATCGAGCTGCTTCTACCCAACCGTGCACTAAACCTTGCTCTGGAGCTGGAATATCGGTTAGCTTCAATTTACCATCAGCCATTGCCTTAAAGTCGGTCGCAGTCTTGTAATAAAGGGCGTTATTATGACCCCACTCAGAATTCTTCCATAAGTCGTCTGTGTCTTTCACCTTCCCCGAAGCTAAACCAGCCTCTAATTCCTGTTTTTCATTTTTACTGTTAACGTCGAAGTAAAATTCAGATACGTTGGCAATAGCGGTTGCAGGAAGTTCCGGCCCAACTAAATAGTGTGGGTCAAATGATGTAATATCAAAAGTATCAGTTTCGGATCTTGTAACATTTTCGACTCCCATAAATATCACCTCCAATTTGCTTTGCTTAATGTAAAACTAAGCGACGATCTTTTCCCATTGCTCCAGACCCCCGACCATGTTCCCCTCATCAGAAAGCTGTTTTTTGACCGCGTCTATTACGCTAATTACTACCGCTTTTTCGCCTTCTGATAGGATATCCTTTATATCGTAGGGATCCTTGTATTGACTGATAACCTGTCTGGCGCTGACTAAACGATCCATCGTGTTTGTGTCCGATTTACTTTGGGCCAGTTGCATCCGAGCAGCACCCAAACATTCAGCCACGGCATCGCTAGTTATAGATGGAAGACTTAATCTTTCCGCTAAATCGGGGTTTTCGACTCTAAAATCAAGTGATTCATTAGGTGTTGGTACTTCTAATCCCGTAATAATCATCTCCTTAAAAATTACAAAGACAACGCTTTGTCGAGTTGTGGATCACGGCCAGCGGTAATATCGGCATCAGTAATAGCAACAACATAGTTCGGCGTAAAACCTTTTTCATGAACCCAAGTGCCGTTTGGCGTTAACCACTTAGCAACCGTGATGTGAGCCGAGGCGCCGCCGCTTAGATCAGCCACACTTTGCATAACGCCTTTGCCAAAGCTCTTCTCCCCTACTGTGATGGCTTTGGCGCGGTCAATCAAAGCGCCGGTCAATATCTCTGACGCGGAGGCGCTGCCACCATCAATCAAGATGACAACCTGCTTCCCCACCCATTTACTGTTTCGATCGGCGGGCACGGTAATCGTCTCTGTAATACCGACGCCACTTTCTTCCTGCATAACAATTCCTGATGACACAAATTCGCCGGAAATGTGGTTGGCGGCGTCAATGTAACCGCCGGGATTGCCGCGAAGATCGATGACGAGTTTTTTAAATCCGGGAAGTTTAGAAGTGATATCAGCGACAACGCTATCCCATTCGGTTGAAGTAGTATCACCAAAACGAGAGATCCGAATCACCGGGACCGCAAGACCAGCACTAGTAGACGCCTCTTTCCAAGTAACGCTTTTAACAGTGATCTTGCCGCGAGTTATGACGATGTCAACCGGAGATCCGCCATCATGCTGCAATTTGAGAGTGACATTGCTTCCGGCGCTGCCACGGATTAGAGAAACAGCGTCGGTTAAAGCCACTCCGGCGGTACTTTTGCCGTTAATCGCTAAAATATAATCGCCAGACTTAACCCCGGCGGCAATAGCTGGTGAGCCATCTAGTGGCGCCACGACAATAAGCTGACTATTTTTTATAGCTAGTTCCACCCCGACTCCCTCGTATTGACCATCTAAAGCCCCGGTCATCACTTTGTTTTGATCGGGATTTAAGAAAGTGGTATACGGGTCGCCGGTTGAGGCATAAAGACCGGAAATGGCGCCGTAGAGCAGTTTTTGAGCGTCCAGCGGCTTTTTATAGTAGTCACGATTTAAAATATCCCACGCTTTCCAAAACAAACTAAAATCGACCGTTTGATCTTTGGGATTTTGGTTAAGAACGGTAATTGGGGACTTTGAAGCCGCCAGTTCAACTAAAAAGCCACTCCGACCAAACTTGTAGCCTAGGACCGAGCCTATGACTGCAAAAGAGATTAAAAAAATTACGATTTGAAATCTTTTAAAATTCATACTAAGATGCCCACGCTTTCAACGGGGACGATCATTTCTTCGTTACTCGTGAACCTGACTTTAACCGCTGAAGCCAACACCCCGGAATCAAATCTAAATTCGGAACTCAACAATTCTATCACAGTCGCCTGTTCCCCAAAATGAGGCCAAGCATAAACCTTAACGCGAGCGTTAACCGCCAGATCCGCCATTAAATCATCAGAGGTAGATTCGATTTCGACCGGATCTATAGTTGGCATGAAGACCGTCCCGGTATCACCGTAAACCGCCACAAATTTGCCTACACTCTTCTTAATTATTTTCATAATATCCGGCAGAATCGGCAAATGCCCAAAGCCACCAATTAACACCAAGCCAAAATTGGGAATAGCTCTAGCCGCTAAATATGTTTCCCAGTCCGTACCCCCGGCAATTATCGCCGCCACTCCTAAAGTCCTTGCTTTCGCTAGCAGAATCTGGTCTAAAAAATCGGTAAAAACCACTTTACCGCAACTCGCTTCGTCACCAAGATTGGCAACCGCCGTTAGCTCTCCAAAACCACTGCCTAAACCGGCCACTCCGCGTAAAAGGATGCCATCGGTTTTTAAGGTGACGCTTTTAGTTTCTTGATTAATAGCGCTCACATCTCCGGCCAAACCGGCGACTAAAAAGAAATCCCGCTTTGGTGATTCCAGCAACATCTCGTGTTTTAAAAGGTTGATTGAAATAATGGAACCGGCAAACGGAGCGGTTAGCGAAGTTTTTTTAGTAAAAAATCCTGATTTAGCTAAGCAGTCGCCGCCTTTTACCCAGTCCCCTACTCGCACAACGGGGCGACCACTGTAAATTAAAGTTTGACTAAGAAAAGAGACTTTAGCGGCCGCGATGTGATCGTAAGCCGAAACTTTGCCACCGACATTCACCAAAACCTCCCCGGAATAGGGTAAAGTCCGCGTCACTTCCGTATCTTTTAAATATTTAATTCTTTGCAAAATAGCGGCTCTCATGATTTTAAAGCTTTACTCCACTCTTTTAATAATTTAATCCGCACTTCATCGGTTTTTGGAAAAATTCGCGGCCGCATCCGAGTGTCAATAACAATTCCTAAAGCGCCCCCTAATAACTCAGCGTCAAAATCACCTTTGGGACCGTGCCCGGTGACTCGAACCGAGGTGTTTGCCGGCACGCTAAAGCGAGCCAAACGACCTTCCTCTAAAGACAATTTTTGCGGTAACGTTTCTCCCTCAAAGAATAGCTCAAAAGTGGCCGGCCCGGGCCAAATCACGACTGAACCAAGCTTAATAAAATCACCGGTAACCACTTTAAGGCTAGCCGCAGTCATGGCGGGCACTATTCCAATTCGATCCTGCAGCAAAAAACATGCCCCTACAGCGTCCACCCCGTCTAAAAAGATTTCAACCGCCATCGCCGGATCGTCAATGTAACTAAAAACCGTTCCCGACAGCAAAAGTTCTTCAGGTAAAGTTTTCTTAAAGTAGCCCAGTTGCCGAATTATAGTCTTGGAAATGGCCATTTGCAGCAGCATATCCCGGGGCGTTACCGGCAAAAAAGAGCCGATTAAACTTTGGCTGGCCCGAATATTTGAAAGTTCGGTTAAATTAATAGTAAAAGGTAATAAATTGCTAATTTCCGGGAGAGGTAGGATCTCCGAAAAATCCTCGCTCAGGTAAAGGACGTTAAAGCCAAGAACGGAGCGCATTTTAGTAAAAATAGTTTCATCAACAATCACTAATTTATTTTGAGAGGGATAATTAAGGACTTCTGGATCACCGGTAAACTCCGCAACGGTATTCAGAACTTCCAGAAGTTTCCGAGGCGCCTCAGCCTGGCAAAAAGCGAACGGCAACGGAACTTTTATGACATCAAAATTATAATTTTTCTTGATGTACAAGGCCACAGCGAAGTGTGAGTGGAATTGGATGGACAAGAGCATTGGTAAAAGTATACACTACTCACCCGTCATTATGAATTTGAAGCCGAAGGCTAACCTTTGGGTTTCAGAATCCAGTAATCTCATCGAATTTGAAATTTACAATTTACAATTTGAAATCAATTTTAAATGTTTAAAAATTTAAATTTTAAAAATTGAATTCAACAATTTGCCACAAATTGGTAGTGAACGAAGTGAACGTTCATTTCGAATTTCAAATTGAAAATTAGATTTTATGTTTAATGGTAAATCCTGATTTAGAGGGCGTGAACGTCGGTATAGGGAATCAAAGCGAGGAAACGGGCATTCTTAACGGCGGCGGCGTATTGCCGCTGATGAGAAGCGCAGACGCTGCTGTATTTACGAGGCACGATAAGATGACGCTCTGTTAAATAGCGCTTAAGACGAACGACGTCTTTAAATGACGGCGCAACGTTGTCTTTACAAAAGCCGCACTCGTCCGCAATTTTTTGTCTTTTAAAAGCTCTAAGCATAATATTTTAGAACGGCATCGGGCTGCCATCTCCCAGATCTACATCTTCCGCTCCGGTGGGACGGTTGTCAACTGACGGAGTCGGCATCGCTTCTGGCGCAGGACCGGATTCTGATCCTTCAGACGCAGCCGGCATATTGGCGGCAGGAATAGGGCCCTCGCCCATTCGGGTACCGCCTAAAAAGATGACGTCATCAGCAATAATTTCGGTGCGGTAATGCTTTACCTTTTGCAAGTCTTCCCAATTATGGGTTTGCAAGCGGCCGGACACGTAAACTTTGGCACCTTTTTTAAGAAATTGATTGCAAATTTCCGCGAGCTTTGCCCAGGTCACAACGTTGTGATATTCAGTCGCTTCTTGAGTAGTCCCTCCGACCGGCGTCCAGCTGCGATTAGTAGCGACGGAAAATGAGGTAACAGGGCGACCGGAAGGCGTGTAGCGCATCTCGGGATCCCGCACCAAGTTTCCAATGATCATTGCGACATTTAAAGATTTAGAAGACATAAAATTTTAATTTTCCGAATTCGTCCGAATTTTTCCGAATGATCCGAATACCGGCCGATATTTGGATGATTCGTGTTAATTCGAATCAATTTGGACGTTTAGGACGATTTAGTAAATAAAAACCTTACGACATCGGCATTAAGTTTAAAGTTCTTTGAGAGCTCAATGACTGTCTTATTATCACCACTAACAGTCCAAAACATGTAGTAACCGTCAGTTAAATCGTTAATCTTGTAGGCTAAACGACGCTTGCCCATATCATCTTCCTTAACGATTTTAACTTTAGCTTTTTCCAAAAGCTTTCTAACCGGGACGATCGAATCAATTCCTTTTAAAATTAACGCCAATTCGTAATTCATAGATAACAAGGCTCAATTTACATTAAATGAACAGGTTTGGCAATAGTTTAGTCTAATTTAAATGTTTGAAATATATTTCCCACTAAGTTTTTCTCTGGATCAAAGTCCTTACCGTAACGCGCGTAGAGAACGTACAACTTTCCATTATTTTTAAAAACGTACTGAGTCTCAAGATTATTGGGAGCTGAAGGATCATTTATCTTCTCGATCTT